>SCQH01000084.1 GCA_004321925.1 Nitrospirota bacterium
GGTTCAATAGCCAGGCGGAACGGGAAATATATCAGTCCCGTGCAGCAGGCGACAGTGGAGAGAGCAATCGCCCTTATTCTCCACGACCTAGAAACAATTTTGTATCCGTGAACCGTCCTATTCGAAAGTCTGGTTAAGGCAGATTGCAGTATCAGGCGCGCGTAAGGGGCAGAACCTTATCAAACGCCTCGACCAGATGGCGAATTGGTGTGGTCATTTTTTGCTTGTCATATTGTATCCCATAGAGTACAATTAAAATATGGTTGAGATTCGTAAGACTGAGTTATTTGAACGATGGTTTACGGGACTCAGGGATCGGAGAGCAGTTGCCAGAATAAAATCCCGTATAGACAGGCTACAGCTTGGTCTTCTTGGCGATGCAAGGTTTGTGGGCGAAGGTGTCTCGGAAATGAGGGTCGATTACGGCCCCGGCTATCGCGTTTATTTTGTCCGGCGGGGTACAAAAGTAGTAATACTGCTGGCTGGCGGTGATAAACGGACTCAGTCTCGGGACATCGAAAAAGCGATTGAATTGGCGCAGATGCTGTAGGAGGAACTATGAAAAAAGAAAAGCTCAAAACAACTAAGTGGGATGCAGTGGATTATCTTAAGACCGACGAAGACATGGCGGATTATCTTGAGGCAGCGATGGAGGATGGAGAGCCTGCTGTTATTGCAACTGCCATTGGGAACATCGCCCGTGCTAAAGGGATGACGCAGATTGCACGCAAGGCCGGAATCGGTCGCGTCAGTCTTTATAAAGCACTTTCACCAGACGGCAACCCGGAATTTGCTACTGTGCTCAAGGTTGTCCGGGCACTTGGCTTGCGGCTCCACGCTTCAACGTCATAAAAGAAAAAGGTCCTGGAGGTCAGCCAGTGGACAGTGAGTAAAGCTGGCCAGATTCCGGCAAAAAGGGACAGTCTATTTTAGCGGGGAAAAGTCCTGAGATACCAGGGATGCAATAGGCTCAATAAAAGTAGTCTGCCCCCTTTCTGGCTGGCAAACGCAGGAACCAGGGTCACCCATTAAAGGCTACCCTGAGTGACTTCCCCGCATCTGATGTAAATCACCCCGATCCGGTTATACCACACATTGTGTGGTAGTGAAGCAATTCGTGCTTGACCTCGACGCAGAAAAAAAACAGGAGAGGCGATAACTTCCTCCCGAAAACTTTCTAGTTTTCCCCTTACGATAAGAGGGGTTAAGTACCCTCCATACTTTATCTTTTCAGCCTAATCGGATATATTATAACTTCAGAAAGGATACATCATGCTCGATGCTCGATTTGTCAGAGAAAACGTTCAACAGATACAGGCTGCCCTGCATAAAAGGGGCTATGAATTCCCGCTCCAGGAATTTCTTGCAATAGACGAAAAAAGGGTGCAGGTCCTGAAGGAGACCGAGGAGCTCAGGAACCGCAGGAATACGGTCTCGGAGGAGATCGGCAGGAAGAAGCGCGATAAGACAGACGCCTCTGCCGAGCTTGAGGACATGAAGGCCGTCTCCGACCGGATAAAGATCCTTGACGAACAGTTAAAATCCCTTGAGGATGAGACCAGGGGCCTTCTGCTGACCATCCCGAACATCCCTCAGGATTCCGTCCCTGCCGGCAGGGACGAGACAGAGAATGTCACGATACGCCAGTGGGGCCAGCCCCGTGAGTTCGACTTTACGCCCCTCAACCACTGGGACATTGCCGAAAAGCTCGGCATCATAGATTTCGACCGGGCGTCCAAGATCGCCGGGGCCCGTTTTGCGCTCATGAAGGGCGCCGGCGCGCGGCTTGAACGGGCGCTCATGAATTTCATGCTCGATACGAATGCGGGGCATGGCTATACCGAGATATTTCCTCCCATCCTGGTCAACCGTGAGAGCATGACCGGGACAGGCCAGCTGCCGAAGTTCGAGGCGGAGCTCTTTAAGATCTCGGACCCCGAGTTCTATCTGATACCGACGGCAGAGGTGCCGGTGACGAACATCCACCGGGATGAGATACTCAGGGAGTCCGACCTGCCTGTCTACTATATGGCCTATACCCCCTGCTTCAGGAGGGAGGCCGGCTCATACGGTAAGGACACGCGCGGTCTCATCCGGCAGCATCAGTTCAATAAGGTCGAACTCGTCAAATTCTGTAAACCTGAGGACTCCCCGGAAGAACATGAAAAACTGACCGGCAACGCCGAGGAACTGCTGCA
>SCQH01000085.1 GCA_004321925.1 Nitrospirota bacterium
GGATCGAGATCCCGGCTGACTGTAACCTGATCCTGGGCCAGACACATTTTATAAAAACGGCCGAGGACCTGTATGAAATTGTTGCCACGACCGTTCCCCAGGCCGGGTTCGGGCTTGCCTTTTCCGAGGCCTCGGGCCCCTGTCTCATACGATCGGAAGGCAACAGCAGCGATCTTGTGGATTCATGCGTGAAGAACCTTCAGGCGCTGGCCTCAGGACATGTTTTCTGCCTCCTCCTGAAAGGCGCCTTCCCGATCAATATACTCACCCAGGTCAAGAACTGTCCTGAGGTCTGCAGCATCTTTTGTGCGACGGCCAACCCTCTTGAGGTCATTGTCGCAGAGACACCTCAGGGGAGGGGCATCATGGGGGTCATTGACGGGTTTCCGCCGCGGGGAGTCGAGACGCCTGAGGACAAGGCACACAGAAGAGAGTTTTTAAGGAAGATAGGATATAAACTTTAGGAGCGCGGACATGAAACTGCCGGAACTGAAATATGACTCACACGGGCTCATCCCGGTCATCGTCCAGGACGCAACGAGCAACGAGGTCCTGATGATGGCCTATATGAACCGGGAATCGCTCGAAAGCACCGTAGAGACCGGATATACGCATTTCTGGTCCCGCTCCCGCTCAAAATTCTGGAAAAAAGGCGAGTCCTCCGGCCATGTCCAGATCGTGAGATCGATCCTCTTTGACTGCGACAAAGATACCCTCCTGATAAAGGTCGACCAGAAGGGGCCCGGTGCCTGCCACACCGGCCACCGGTCCTGCTTTTTTACGGATATCTCGGGCAAAGAGATCGCGGATCCTGCCTTTTCAGCAGAGAAGGTCTACGGCAAGAAATGATCCTTGACAGCCTCCAGGGGGTGATCCTTGAGAGAAAGAGGACGCGGCCCCCGGATTCATATGTCTCATCTCTTTTTGGCAGGGGCAGGGATGTAATGCTCAAAAAGATAGGCGAGGAGGCCGCCGAGGTGATCATCGCCTCAAAGTCAGGGGACAAAGACCGGATCATCCATGAGATGGCTGACCTCTGGTTCCATTGCCTCGTGCTGATGGCTGAAGAAGGCATAAGCCATCAGGATATTTTTCAGGAGCTTGAGAACCGCGTCGGAAAGGAGGGGAAATAGATGGAGAACTGCCTTTTCTGCAGGATCATCCAGAAAAAGATCCCGGCCCGTCTGGTCCATGAGGACGAGACTGTCGTGGCCTTCGAGGACATCAATCCGCAGGCCCCTGTCCATATCCTGGTCATTCCGCGGAAGCATATTGCCACCTCCCTGGAGATATCTCCTGAAGACAACCCTCTGATCGGACATATGGTCAGGGTGGCCGCTGATATTGCGCGGGCAAGGGGAATAGCCGACCGCGGCTTCCGGCTCGTCATGAACACCAACCCTGAGGCAGGCCAGACCGTGTATCACATCCACCTCCATATCCTGGGGGGCAGGCCTATGCACTGGCCGCCGGGCTGATATGCCGACCGCGCCGGGGGGCCATTCCCCGGACCGGACCTTCAGGCATGACCGGTCCCTGCCGACAACATGAAACAGGCATATAAGGTCCTGGCCCTTGCCGGGCTGTCTCTCCTTCTGTCCTATCTCTTTGTTCAGACCACTATCCTGCGGTCCTTTGAACAAAAGGCCTTCGATCAGTTTTCACGCCATTTCAATCCTGACACCGCCCCTGACGACATCATCCTCGTGGCGGTCGACCAGCAGAGCATCGACGGCCTGGCAAAAGAACTTGTCTACTGGCCCTGGCCGCGGCAGGTCTATGCCCCCCTGGTTGAACACCTCTCAAAGGCGGACGCCGTCTTTATCGATATCCTCTTCACTGAGCCCTCTGCCTCCGGCCACCAGGATGACCTGATCTTTTCAGGTGCGCTCAAGACTGCCGGGAATGTCTACCTGCCTGTCTTTCTAACCGCAGACAGGAGACCTCTGGATCAGGCTGAGACCGCCTTTCTGCATGCCATCGCCGCGCCGGCCGGCACCAGGGGGTTTGGCGGCTTCCATTCAGCAGTCCTCCCCATCGACACCCTGAGATTAGCGGCAAAGGGCGCGGGCAATGTGACCATGCGGCCTGATGAGGACGGAGTCTACCGGAGGGTGCCCCTCTTTTTCGGGCTCGGGGAACTGGTGATCCCGAATTTTATCGTGAGCGATCTGCTGAGGGAGAAGGTCGTCACCATCAGGGACGGCCTCCCGGCTGCAGGCGGCAGCATGGTCCCACTGGCCGATGATATGCTCCTGCTGAGATTCAGCAACAAACCATTTCGGACCATCCCTGCAGTTGACATCATACGGTCTTACCTCGACAGCAGGGGAGCCGGGACCGCCCGCTATCCGGAGGAGTTCTTTAAAGGCAAGAAGGTCTTTATCGGCCTGACAGCAGCGGGTCTGTATGATCTGAAGCCGACTGCAGTGTCTGCCGTCTCGACCGGGGTCGAGGTGCATGCAACGGCCATTGAGAACCTCCTGCACCGGAATTTCATCCGGCCCCTGCCTGCCCTTTACAGCTTCCTCTTTTCGCTCCTCCTCTGCATGGCAGCCTGTCATGTCGTGATAACCTATCACCGGATCGGCATCAACCTGGCAGCCTTCATGCTGTTGTTTTCTGCTTCGGTCCTTGTCCCCGCCCTTTTGTTCAGTAATGCGTATTATATGCAGATCATCCTGCCTGCGTTCATGCTGAGCGTCGGGTTCACCCTGAGCGCTGTTTACAGCTATGCCACGGAAGGCCGGCAGAGGAGATTCATCAAGCGAACGTTTTCCCAATACATGGACCGGCAGCTCGTAGAATATGTCCTTCGCAACCCCGAAGTGATCAAGCCGGGAGGACAGCGGCAGCATGCAACGGTCTTTTTTGCGGATATCGCAGGCTTCACCACCATGGCTGAGAAGGTCCCTCCCGAAGATGTTGCGAAGCTGCTGCATAGCGTTCTGAATGCCTTTACCGAGGTGATCATAGAACACGGCGGGGTCATAGACAAATATATCGGCGACTGCGTCATGGCCTTCTGGGGCGCCCCGGTCAGGACTGCCCAGGATGAGGCCCATGCCTGCTCCGCGGCGATCAACTGCATAAACAGCCTTGTAAGGATCAATGAGGCCTTCAGGGCTGACGGCCTGCCTGAGATTGCCGTGCGGATCGGCATCCATTCCGGCGACGTGATCGTCGGAAACCTCGGAAGCGACAGGCTCTTTGACTACACGGTTGTCGGGGATACGGTCAACACGGCATCCAGGCTCGAATCTGTCAACAAGGTCTTTCAGACAAAGATAATCATCAGCGGGGAGACACTGCAAAGAACATCCGGTGAATTTCTGACACGGGAGCTCGGACTGATCGAGGTCAAGGGCAGATCAAAACCAATAAGAATCTTCGAACTGATCGGCAGACAGGATCACACAGAGACGCAGCAGACACTGCCCCTCTTCCATGCCGGTCTTGAGGCCTTCCGGGAGCGGAGATGGCAGGATGCCTTTGCCCGGTTCAATGAGGTACTGGAGAGAAGACCTGATGACGGGCCGGCCCTCTTCTACCGGGAAAGGACGGGACAGATACTCTCAGACCCGTCATTGACAGATGATTTTGATATCATTAAAATGAAAGACAAATGAAAGATCTGCTCTCTATCCTGCCCGTCCTGCTTGTTTTGCTGTCTGTTGCGGTCTCGTCTGCGGAACAGGCACGGATCATCACGAAAGAGAATGCCTTGCGTGAGGACTGCAGGTTCTTCTCCCCGCTCAAAAAGAAGGTGCGTCTCAATGACCTGATCGAGATAACCTCGAAGGAGGGAGACTGGCTCAGGGCAAAACATAAGGGGACCGCAGGCTGCATCCATAAAAGCGCGGTCGATGAGAAGAACCTCGATATCAGCGGGGTCTCGGGCTCGAAATCCCATTCAGCTTCCGGCAGTGAAGTCGCCCTTGCCGGCAAAGGCTTTAACCCCCAGGTCGAAAAGACCTTTAAGGAAAAACATCCTGACCTTGATTTTAAGGCCATTGACGCCATTGAGGCCTCACATCCCTCTGATGAGAGCATCAGAAAATTCATCAGCAGCGGGGCGCTGAACCAGCCATGACTGCCCTCCGGCCGCTTATAGCTTCAGCCCTGGTCCTGGTCATGGGCTGTGCCTCAGGGGGCATCGGGAGCCACATCCAGATGGCTGCCACAACCGCAAGTGCTGCACATAAGGCCTCACGCCCCATCTCTGATGAGGAGGAGTATTATATCGGCCGGGCAGTTGCCGCAACGCTGATCTCCCAATATCCACTCCTCAAGAACAAAAAGCTCAATGACTACCTCAACCAGGTCGGCCTGGCCGTATCTCTTCATTCCGACAAGCCCTATACCTACGCCGGGTACCATTTTTCGATTCTGGCCTCGACAGAGGTGAATGCCTTTGCCTGCCCGGGGGGGCTGATATTCATCACGCGGGGCATGCTCAATGCAGTCAACAATGAGGAAGAGCTTGCAGCGGTCCTTGCCCATGAGATCGCCCATATCAGCCATCGCGACGGCATCGGGGCAATCAAGAAATCCCGCTGGACCGAGGCGCTCACCGTCATCGGGACGAGTGCGGCAAAACAATACGGCTCCTCCGGCGTTTCCCAACTGGTCGGCATTTTCGAGGGCTCTATCGATGACATCGTCAAGACGCTTGTGGTCAACGGATACAGCAGGTCACAGGAGTATGATGCTGACAAGACCGCGGTCGCCTACCTTGCAAAGGCCGGCTATGATCCTTCAGCAATGAAGTCCTTCCTCAACCGGCTGGCCTCGAAGAAAAAAGAGGCTGACGGCGGCATGCTCAAAACACACCCCTCAACAACCGACCGGATCGATAATGTTTCGGACAGCATCCCCTCAAAGACCGCCGAGACCGGTGGCCTGAAGAAAAGGACCGACCGCTTTAAAAGCACACTTTAAAGAAGCATAGCGCAAAAGACGTAAATCGTGAGGCATAAAAAGGGAAGTGTTACATGCGGGACAAACCCGTCACCGGAGGAGGAGCTATGTCGCATTCTTTTTTAGTAAAGGTCAATGACACGCTGGCCGAACGCCTCAAAAATACAGAGAAAGAGATAACCGCCAGCGGCGGCAGCTTCTGCGGGACCATTGAATCAGGCACGTTCCAGGGTAACTCGTTCGTCGGAATGGTCAAGGGCGAGTATTGCCGCGTTGCAGAAGACGAGATAAAGATCACGATCACGGAAAAGCCTTTCATCGTCCCTTACAGCATCATCGAGACCGAAATAAAGGGCTACTTCGGCTGACAGCCGGACCGGCCGTCTGCTCAGCCGAAATTCTGCCAGGACACATACTTCAGATATTTGGGAAAGTTGATGTCGTATGCCTGCTCAAACGTTCTGGCCTTTTTCCGGTATGAGGCAAGGGCTGCGGAGTCGATCGGGCCGGTAAACCCGAAGACGATCACATTCCAGCCCTGCTCGTCAGGAAAAAGCTTCAGGGTATTGCCCCCGAAGACCTCCCGGAACTCGGCATGGCGGCGGGGGAAATCGTCCTTTGGCCTGTGCCAGAGGTTCATCGCGCAGATGCCCCCCTCCGTAAGCCGCGCTCTGCAGGCATCGATAAAAGACGCGGTCGACAGCGCAGAGGCAGGGCCGTCGTCATCAAAGGCATCCACAATTATCAGGTCATACGTTCTGCCCCCCTCCGGCTGCTGCAGCACAAAGTCCTGCCCGGCGGCATGAACGATCCTCAGGTTCGGGTTCCATCTCGGCAGGAGAAAATATTCATAGGCCAGGTCGATCACCTGCTGCCTGATCTCGACGACATCGACAGCGCAACAGGGGAAGGTGCGCAGCAGGAAGTGGACGAGCGAACAGCCTCCCAGGCCGATCAGGAGGACCGATCGGGGCTCCTCCAGAAACAGAAGGCTGCTCATGATCGACTGGTTGTAGTCCTCGATGATGCTGCCGGGCCTGTCAAGGCGGATGCTGCTCTGCAGGATGCCGTCACTGAAATAAAGAGAGCGCGTCCCCTCTTTATCGGCAATGAATATCTCGCCGAATTCGTCGCGGCAGTGTTTGATTATGCTGCCCTTTATCTTCACCCCGCTCATCGTGGCCAGCGGTCAGGCAGCGGGCTTTCGGGGTTTGCCGTGGGGGCAGGCCCTGACACAGACCCCGCAGATGCGGGCGCCGATGCCGGGCATTGTACTGTTGGCGAGGGTCTTTGCCGCACAGCGTCCGAAAAAGAGCGCCTCTTCCCTGCTTGCATACATGCCCTCAGCAGTCACATTCCTGATCGCCCCGGCAGGGCAGGCATCCGTGCATTCGGTGCATGCTCCGCAGCGGTTCTTAAGGGGACCGTCGGGGAGAAGCGGCAAATCGGTCAGGACCGTGGCGAGCCTGATCCTCGGCCCGAACTCGGGGCTGACTATCAGCAGGCTCTTGCCCTGCCAGCCGATCCCTGCCATGCGGGCCACAGCCTTGTGCGACAGGCCTCCGAGAAGGTTATCAGTATCAATGATCTTCGAGGCAGGCACTGCCTCGGCCCTGAAGCCCCGGTTCATGATCCAGGCAGCTATTGCCGCTGTCACTCTGTCGAGTATCTCATTGGCCCTGCGGTAATGGTCTGCATATTCGGTCGTCGGAAGGTCATCAATTGCGTCCATGATATCGTCATCGAGGCGGACTGCGACCGATATTGCGCGGGTATACAAACGAAGGAGGTCCGGCGGCAGGGTCGGCCAGCCCTGCTGAAAAGGGGCGAGGTCTGCAATGCCGGCAAGGTCTGCTCCTGAAGTTCTGCAGAAGGCTTTCAGTTCAGCGCTCAGATCCATGGGATTATTATAACAGGAGCTACGGGCAGGTGCCCTGATGCGCGATGTTCACTCCCTGCATTGCCGCGTCACAGGCATTGATATAGCTGCCGTAGGTCCGGCCGTCACAGCCGCAGACAAGGTCGCCGATAGAGACAGGGGCGAGGGGACAGACCTGAGGTCTTTCGACGCAGACCCCCTGGCCCTCACAGTCACCGGGGGCCTTGGAACAATATTCGGTCGATAGGCAGCCGGCGTTCGTCCTGCAGGCGGTCGAAACGTTCACCGAAAGGATTATATGTCCGGGGCCGAGGCCGAGGTCAGGCTTATCCGGGTTTGCAAACAGAGTGTCACAAAGTTCCTTATGCGTCTCGTCGTTATAGATCGTTCGGGGTCCGGCAATGGAATCAAAATGGCTGCAGAGGACCTTGGCGGGAGTCTGTCCGTAGAGGGTTTGAGCATACCCGGCATCCGGACAGTTCCCTGCCCTGTCCCAGAAGACCGAACTGTTGTCTATCAGGTAAAGCTTGTTCCTTATGTCACTGCATTGTTCATTTCTTGCCTGCAGAATAAACGGCTCAATATTGATGGGGGGGTCGTTGACCGACCCCGAACCTCCGCAGGAAAAAGATATGACCAACGAAACTAAAAGAAGAAGATGTATTACCCGGCGGTGCTTGTTCTTATACATGGCCGGACGATGAGATCTCTGCTGCCAGCGCCGCATCCCGCTCCCGGTCCCTGCTGTGGTCTTTTGCGATCAGCATATAGATCGAGGGGACCACAAAGAGGGTGAAGAGCGTGCCGACGAACATGCCTCCGACCAGCACCAGACCGATGGAATTACGGGCCGCTGCTCCGGCGCCGCTGACCAGGGTCAGGGGGAAATGGCCGGCAATAGTGGCGGCGGTGGTCATCAGGATCGGCCTCAGGCGGGTCATGGCCGCTTCGCGCACGGCCTCAAGCTTGGGATGGCCCTGCAGCTGCAGCTGGTTGGCGAACTCGACGATAAGGATACCGTTTTTCGAGACCAGGCCGACCAGGGTCACAAGACCGACCTGGGAGTATATGTTGAGCGTGGTGGTCCAGCCGCGGGTCCAGAAGGGCATATTGGGGTCCGGCATTTTCAGAAAGGTGAAGATCAGGGCTCCGAACATAGCAAGCGGCACTGAGCCGGCCAGGATCACGAACGGGTCGCGGAAGCTGTTGAACTGGGCAGCCAGCACCAGGAATATCAGGACAACAGCCAGTCCGAAGGCCGGCAGGAACTTGTTCCCTTCGGTACGCAGCTGGCGGGACTCCCCGGTGTAGTCAAGGACATAGCCTTTCGGCAGTATCTTCCCTGCTTCGTCCTCAAGAAAACGCAGGGCCTCATCCAGCGGCCTGACAGCCACACCGCTGATCTTGACCGCGTTGAGCTGCTGAAAGCGGTTGAGGGAGCGGGGGACGACCGAGTCGCGCAGGCTGGCTATGGTGTTAAGCGGGATCAGTTTGCCGCCGGGACCGGTGACGAAGATATGCTGGAGCTGGTCGGGGTTGAGGCGGCCGGAGCGTTCGACCTGGGGGATGACCTTGTAGCTGCGGCCGGCGATGTCGAAGCGGTTGACGAAGTTGCCCCCCACCATTCCCCCAAGGTCCGTGCCGATCTGCTCAAGGCTGAGACCCAGGTCGGCAACCTTGTCCCGGTCAATGACAAACTCGGTCTGGGGCTGGTCGATCTTAAGGTCGATCAGGGGGGGAAAGGCGAACATATTGCTCTGCATGGCCTTCATCTGCAGTTTGCGGGCGAATTCGAGTATCTCCCCGGTTTCAGCGGTCGAGGCCAGGATGAATTCCACCGGGAATTGACCGCCGCCGGGCAGGGCAGGCGGCAACACCGGGAAGATCTGGATGCCGGGGATGGCCTGGAGCTTCTGCTGCATCTCGGGCATGATCTGAAAGATGGTGCGCTTGCGTTTGTCCCAGGGCTTGACGACCATGCCGCCGAAACCGGCATTCGGGAAAGTGATCTGAAAGGTAAAGTCTGTCTCCGGCACGCTCATGAAGGCCTGGTTGACGGCCGCGGCATAACTGCTGGTCTGATCGAGGGTAGAGTTGGCCGAGGCATCGAGCACGCCGAAGATGACCCCCTGGTCTTCGGTAGGCGCCAGTTCCCTGGCGGACATCAGGAACATCGGAATCGTCAGCAGGCTGACCACGATCCAGACCGTATAGACAGCAGGCCGGCCGCGGAGCGTAGCGTCAAGGAGCCGGCCATAGGTGTTCCTGAGACGTTTAAAGTCGCGGGAGATACGGCCGGCAAGACCGTGTTCAGAGATGCCCGGCTTGAGTATCTTTGCCGACATGAGCGGTGACAGGGTCAGGGCAACGACCCCGGAGATGGTGACCGCACCCGCCAGGGTAAAGGCGAACTCACGGAAGAGTGAGCCGGTCAGCCCTCCCTGAAGACCGATCGGGAGATAGACCGCTGCCAGGGTTATGGTCATGGCGATTATCGGCCCGACCAGTTCCCGGGCGCCGGTAAGGGCAGCCTCAAGGGGCGATTTTCCCCCGCTCATATGCCGTTCGACATTCTCAACCACCACGATGGCATCATCGACCACAAGTCCGACAGAGAGCACCACTGCCAGCAGGGTCAGCAGGTTAACGGTAAAGCCAAAGGACTGCATCAGAAAGACGGCGCCGATCAGCGAGACCGGGATGGCCACCACCGGGATGAAGACAGAGCGGAAAGAGCCGAGGAAGAGGAATATGACGATGACGACGATCAGCAGGGTATCGCCGAGGGTCTTTAATACCTCGCTGATGGCATTGGTGATATAGTTGGTGGCGTCGTAGGCAACGCGGGACTGCATGCCGCTCGGCAGGTCGCGCTGGATGGCATCCATCTCCGCCCGCACCCGTTTGATGACATCCAGCGAATTGGCATTCGGGAGCGGCCAGATCCCCATGAAGACAGCGGTCTGGCCCGAGAAGCGGACCTCGGCATCGTAGTCCTCGGCGCCCAGCACCACATCGGCAATATCGCCCAGCCTCACGATGGCACCGTTCTGCTCGCGCACGGCCAGACGCCTGAACTCCTCGACCGTGCTGAGGTTGGTGTTGGCAGTCAGGTTGACCTGGATAAAGGAGCCTTTGCTCCGGCCGAGGGCTGCCAGGAAGTTGTTGGCTGCCAGGGCCCGGCGCACCTGGGCCGGGCTGATGTTGAGCGCCCCCATACGGTCAGGCTTGAGCCAGATGCGCATGGCAAAGGTGCGCGCACCGAGGATGTCTGCACGCTGCACCCCCTGGATGGCCGACAGGCGGGGCTGGACGATCCGCACCAGGTATTCGGTGATCTCGTTCTGTTTGAGCATGTCAGAGGTAAAGCTCAGGTAGGCCGAAGCGAACTGGCTGTCGGCCGACTCGACATTGATGATCGGCACCTCGGCTTCGGGCGGCAGGTCGCGCCGCACCTGGTCGACCTTGGAGCTGATCTCGGCCAGGGCCCTCGTTGCATCGAAGTTGAGCTTGAGCCGCACCTTGATGGTGGATATGCCGAGGGTACTTTGCGACTCCATATACTCAATGCCGTCTGCGGCGGCAATGGCCCGCTCAAGCGGTGTGGTGACGAACCCGCGCACCAGGTCGGCGCTAGCGCCGACATAGGCAGTGGTCACGGTCACTGCCGCGTTCTCGCTGCGCGGGTACTGCCGCACATTAAGGGTGCGGATCGCCTGCAGACCGGCAATGATGATGATCAGGTTGACCACCAGGGCCAGGACAGGCCGCCGGATAAAGAGGTCGGTGATCTTCATGAACGGGCCATATCAGCCTGAGGTCTCACCTGCGGCAGGATGATCCCGGACTGAAACATGGATCAGTTATTCTCCGGCTTCGGTGCCTGCTGGAAGTCAGGGGCAAGCTTGTTGTCGACGACCACTGACTGGCCGTTCCTGAGCTTGAAGACCCCGGTGCTGACGATGGTCTCCCCTTCCTTAAGGCCGCTCGCAACAGCGACGAAGTCGCCGCGCCGCTCACCGAGCCGCACGAACTGCTGACGCAGGATCTTGCCGGCCTTCCCGTCTTTGGCCTTCTGATCTTCGATCACGAAGACCGAATCGCTGTAAGGGGCATAGAGTACCGCGGTGGCTGGAATGACCATCACCTGCTGCCTGCCCGGCAGCCGGACCGCCACGGTGATGAACATTCCCGGGAGCAGTTTTCCTGCATGGTTGGCAACCGTGGCCTGCAGCCTGATGTTGCGGGTATCGGCATCGACCTGGGGGTTGACCGTGGTGATCCGTCCCTCGATCGTCTGCCCCGGCAGGGCATCCCCGGTTATCTGCACCTTCAGGCCGGGCCGCAACAGTGAGACATGCTGCTGAGGCAGGGTGAAATCGACAAAGATCGGATCGAGGGCCTGCAGGGTGACGATAGGGTCGCCCTCGCGGAGGACCTGGCCCAGGTTGATCTGGCGGATGCCAAGATGCCCGGTGAAGGGCGCACGGACCGTCTTTTTGGCTATGGTAGCCCTGATATTTTCGACCTGGGCCGCAGCCTGCCCGGCAATTGCAATGGCGTTGTCCCGGTCAGCCGCAGAGATTATTCCCTTCGCAAACAGCTGGGTGGACCTTTCGAAGTTCGTGTGTGAGACCGTCGCCTGGGCCATTGCCCCTGGAAGCTGGGCCTCCTCCGAGGAAATGTCCTGGTAAAGAAGCGGCTCCCCCTTCCTGATCTGAGTCCCCGGCTCAAAAACGATCCTGACCACCTTGCCCGGCAGTTCGGCTGACACGGTCACCCCCTGCACAGCGGTCAGACTTCCGACCGAGGTCAGGGTATTCTCCCAGGAGTCGGTCTTGACAATGGCAGAGGTAACGGTCTCAGGAGGCGGCTGGAACTTCTTGCCCTGATCGATCATCGCGCCTATCTGCAGGGCCTTGATCCCGGCCAGGGCGGCGATGAGCACGACCAGGCCAACCAGAACGAGCAGTATCCTCTTTTTCATGGATGCCTAATCCCTTCGAAGTTATTATTACCGGAAAATATTATCAGTTTCGGACTAAACAGACTCTATTGCCACAGCACAGACCTTATATTCCGGGATCTTTACGACCGGGTCCAGGACATCGTTCGTCAGCATATTCGCCGCGGCCTCATGATAATGCATCGGGATAAAAATGATCCCTTCCGAGACCCTGGAGGTCACCCGCGCGCGGACCTCGATCTGACCGCGCCTGGAGCGGATCTTCACCATTTCATCATGCTTGATCTTCAGACGGTCGGCATCGGCACGACTGATCTCGACATACGGGGTTCCTGCATGCTCCTCGATCGGCACGACCTTTCTGGTCATCGTCCCTGAATGGTACTGGAAGAGGTTTCTGCCTGTTGTCAGGACGAACGGGAATTCAGCATTGGGCACCTCTGCCGCGGGTATATAACTAACCGGGGTGAACGGGACCTTCCCCTTCGGGAAGCCGTCCTTGTAAAGATATTCGGTCCCGGGATGCTCCCGTGTCGGACAGGGCCACTGCAGCCCCCTCTGCGCGATACGGTGATAATCGATGCCGGCCAGGGCAGGCCAAACCCGTCCGAACTCTGCGAGGACCTCGGCCGGTGTCGTAAAGTTCATGTCATATCCGATGCGTCCGGCAAGCTCGAGGATGACCGAAAGGTCGTCCCGAGACTCGCCCGGCGGCTCCACTGCCTTGCGCACGCGCTGGACCCTGCGCTCGGTATTCGAGAACGTACCGTCCTTTTCGGCAGCACAGGCAGCAGGCAGGACCACATCCGCGTAGCGGGCGGTCTCGGTCAGAAATATATCCTGGACAACCACAAAATCGATATTTTCGAGGGCCTTGACCGTGTGGTGCATGTTCGGGTCTGTCAGTATGGGGTTCTCTCCCATGATATACATCGCCTTTATCTTCCCCTCGACAGCCGCATTCATCATTTCGGTGGCTGTCAGGCCGGCCTTCGGGGAGAGGGCCGTTCCCCAGGCCTTTTCGAACTTTTCACGCACCTCGGGAAGATCGACCTTCTGATATCCGGGATAGACGTTCGGCAGGCAAGCCGCATCAGAGGCGCCCTGGACATTGTTCTGGCCCCGCAGGGGGTTGACGCCGGTAAACTCGCGGCCGATATTCCCGGTCAGGGTGGCAAGGTTCGCGATGGCCCGGACATTGTCCGTGCCGCAGGCATGCTGGGTGATCCCCATCGTATAAAAGATGCCGGCACGGCGTGAGCCGCCATAGAGCCTGGCTGCCGAAACAATATCGTCCTTGGGGATCCCGGTGATCGTCTCGGCATACTCCGGTGTATAGGTCTCAAGCGATTTTTTCCAAGCCTCATACCCTTCGGTCTTGTCCGCTATGAACTCATCATTCTGGAGGCCGTCCCTGACAATGACATGCGCCATGCCGTTGAGCAGGGCTATGTCTGTCCCGGGCCGCATCCTGAGGAAGAGCTCCGAAAATTTGACCATCGGAATTTTCCGCGGGTCGGCAACAATGATCTTCGCCCCTTTCCTGAAGGCCCTGATCATCCTGTTGGCGATGACCGGGTGCGTCTCCTTGGTATTGGACCCGATGATGAAGATCACCTCCATCCCTTCGATCTCCCGGAGCGAATTCGTCATTGCCCCTGAACCGAAGATCGCGGCCAGACCGGCCACGGTGGGGCTGTGTCAGAGACGGGCGCAGTGGTCTACGTTATTCGTACCGATTGCTGCGCGGATGAATTTCTGGAAGGCATAGTTCTCTTCGTTCGTGCAGCGGGCAGAGGAGAGCCCGGCAATGGCATCCGGCCCGTGTTCGGCCTTGACCTCTTTCAGCTTGTCCGCAATGAGATCGAGGGCATCATCCCAGGAGGTCTCGACGAAGACACCATCTTTTTTTATCAGCGGTTTCCTCAGCCGGTCAGGACTGTTCACATATTTATAGGCGAACCGTCCCTTGACGCAGAGCAGGCCCTCATTAAGGCCGTCTTCCTTTGAGGTCACCCGGACTATCTCGTTATCCTTGACATGATAGGTGAGCATGCAGCCGGTGCCGCAGTAAGGGCAGGTTGAATCGACTTCCCGGACCCCCAGCTGGCGGCCCTTCTTCGACCAGAGCTTGCCGGTCAGCGCCCCTGTCGGGCAGACCGAGACGCACTGGCCGCAGAACTCGCAGTCCAGGTCCTCCTCGAACGGCGTGCAGATCTTGGCATCAAAACCCCGGTAGCCGAACTCGATCGCCTCGACCCCCTGGACCTCATCGCAGATCTTGACGCACCTGCCGCACATGATGCATTTCTCGAGGTCCCGTTCGATGAACGGGTTTCCGTCCTTCCTGGCATACTTCCGCCGCTCACCTTCGAACCGGTTCTCCCTGATGCCGTATTCATAGGCAAGCTCCTGAAGGGTACAGGAACCTGCCTGCTCGCAGACCATGCAGTCGTTCGGATGGTCCGACAGGATCAGCTCAAGGACCGTCCTCCTGAGCCTCTCGATCACCGGGCTCGTGGTTGCAACCTCCATGCCTTCAGCCGCGGGGGTCGTGCAGGACGTGACCGGACGGGGCATGCCCTTGATCTCGACGAGGCAGAGCCGGCAGCCGCCAAACGGGGTCAGCTTCGGATGCTGGCAGAGAGCCGGGATATAAATGCCCGCTTTCCGGGCAGCCTCAAGGACCGTTGTCCCCTCCGGCACGACAGCTTCTATATTATTTATCTTCAGGGTGACCATGACTACTCCTTCTTGACTGCCTTGAACTTGCAGACGTCAAAGCAGGCCCCGCATTTAATGCATACTGACGGGTCGATCGCATGCGGCTTCTTCTTCTCTCCGGTGATGGCCTTTGCCGGGCATGCACGCAGACACGCGCCGCAGCCCTTGCAGGCATCAGGGAGGACCATATAGGTCAGGAGGTCCCTGCATACCCCGGCAGGACATTTTTTATCATTGATATGAGCTTCGTATTCATGCCTGAAATACTTGATCGTGCTCAGGACCGGGTTCGGCGCTGTCTGGCCGAGGCCGCAGAGCGAGGCCATCTTGATGTCCACGCTCATATTTTCGAGGAGCTCTATGTCTCCGGGTCTGCCTTCGCCTTTGGTGATCCGCTCGAGGATCTCAAGCAGCCTTTTTGTCCCTATCCTGCAGGGAACGCATTTACCACAGGACTCGCCCCGGGTGAACTCAAGGAAGAACTTTGCGATGTTGACCATACAGTCGGTCTCGTCGAGCACGACCATGCCGCCTGAACCGACTATCGAGCCGACCTTGGCAAGTGATTCGAAATCCACCGGGGTGTCAAGCAGGTCAGCAGGTATACAGCCGCCTGAGGGTCCGCCGGTCTGGACCGCCTTGAACTGCCGGTCGCCTTCGATCCCGCCGCCGATATCATAAATGATCTGCCTGAGCGGAATGCCCATCGGGACCTCGATGAGGCCGGAGTTCTTTATCTTTCCGGTGAGGGCAAAGACCTTTGTGCCCTTTGATTTTTCGGTGCCGAAGGAGGCAAACCACTCTGCCCCCTTGCGGACAATATAGGATACATTGGCAAGCGTCTCGACATTATTGATGACCGTGGGTTTTCCCCAAAGCCCCTGATAAACGGGGAACGGCGGCTTTGCCCTCGGCATGCCGCGCTGTCCCTCGATGGAGGCGATCAGCGCTGTCTCTTCACCGCAGACAAAGGCCCCTGCCCCGAGCTTGACCAGGATATCAAAATCGAACCCGCTGCCCATGATCGATTTCCCGAGAAAGTTCCTTCGGCGGGCATCATCCAGAGCCTTTCTCAATCTCTCGACCGCAAGCGGGTACTCGGCCCGGATATAGACATATCCTTTATACGCACCGATAGCGTAGGCCCCGATGATCATACCCTCTATGACCGCATGCGGATTGCCTTCTATGACCGACCGGTCCATGAATGCACCGGGGTCGCCCTCATCGGCATTACAGATAATATATTTTCTGTCTGATACCTGTTTGCCGGCGATCTCCCATTTCGTCCCTGTCGGGAACCCGGCTCCGCCGCGTCCCCTGAGACCGGACCTCTTGATGAGGTCTGTCGTCTCTTCCGGGCTCATGCTCCCGAGCACCTTCTGAGCAGAGGTATATCCTTCGACCGCTATATAGGCATCGATATCCTCGGGGTCTATCGATCCGCAGTCTGACAGGACGACCTTGAACTGTTTGTCATGGAAATTATGATAATCATCCCCGGCCACCAGCTCCGCAACCGGCACGTTCTCAAGGATATGCTCTTTAACGATCCGGCTGACCATCTCCGGCCTGACATGCTGATAGGTGACCTTACGGTCATTGATGATGACATCGACCAGCACATCCTTTGCACAGAGTCCGCGGCAGCCGACCTGGTGGGTGGAGCATTTCTTTTCTACGGAGGCGGTGATGCCTGCTTCAGCGATCTCCTTGTTGAACGCGGCAAGGACCTCGTCCCCACCTGCGGCGATCCCGCCTGTGCCCATGCATACTTTAACAAGTATATTATGCATCGGCCTGTTTTGCCTCCTTCATCGAGCGGACTTCTTTGATAAGCCTGTCCGATGTCGATTTGCCGTACACCTTTTTGTTGATGATAAAGACCGGTGCAATACTGCAGGCACCGACACAGTTCACCTTTTCGAGCGTAAATTCCATATCGGCCGTCGTCTCATGCCCTTCGGCAAGGCCGAGTTCCATGCGCAGGCCATTGATCAGCCGCTCCGATCCCTTGACATGGCATGCGGTGCCGCAGCAGGCAGTAATGACATGTTTGCCGCGGGGGTTCAGATGGAACTGGGCGTAGAAGGTGGCGACTCCGTAGAAACGGCTCGGGGCAATACTCAGCTCCTCCGCAAAATAATCGACCGCCTCCCGGGGGATATAGCCAAAGACCTCTTCGGTCTCCTGGAGCAGATAGATAATATTGGCTTCTTTTGTTTTATATTCCTGCAGAATTTTGTTCAGTTTTTCTTTCATGAGGTCTCCGGATAAATCTCAGTATATTAACATTCCGGCGAGGGCAACGGCCAGCTTTTTCCTGATGCGGTCCCTGCTGAACCGACCCTGATGACGGTCTTCACATTTCCCCGCGGGTTGAAGTCGCCGACAACCTCGAGCCGCCTCGGCTTCAGTTTTTTATGCAGCTCGCCATAGATCTTATTCGTCACTTCCTCATGGGATATGGAGATGTTCCTGAAGGAATTCAGATACAGCTTCAAAGCCTTCAGCTCCACGATCTTGTCGGCCGGGACATAGGTAATGATGAAGGTTGCAAAGTCAGGGTACCCGGACCTGGGGCAGAGGCAGGTGAACTCGGAAAACGTGATATTGATCTCATAATCGCGCTCAGGGCTGGGGTTGGGCCATATCTCAAGCCGTGCCTTTCGTATTGCGGACTCTCCGTATTTCATATGCAAATTTAGCACGCGGCGGAAAATTTTGTAAAGTCATGCTTGACAAAGACAATTTCATTATTTTATATTTGACTAGCGGTCGTCACCGCTACTAATAAAGATCCCGCATGGACAGGCAAAACTTCCGGGAAACTAAAATCCAAAAACATAACCCCAGCTGAGGAGTATATTATTATGGGAAATATCTCGATTTCCGAACTCAAAGAAAAAACCATTGATGAACTGACCGATGTCGCCAAGACGCTGAAGCTCGAAGGAGCCGGCAGCCTGAGGAAGCAGGACCTGATCTTCGCCATCCTCCAGGCCCAGGCCGAAAACACCGGCAACGTCTTTTCGGCCGGGGTGCTCGAAATACTTCCTGACGGCTTCGGCTTCCTGCGGTCCCCGGACTACAGCTATCTGCCGGGGCCTGACGATATATATGTCTCACCGTCCCAGATACGGCGGTTCAACCTGAGGACCGGAGACCTTGTCTCGGGCCAGGTCAGGCCTCCCAAGGAATCAGAGCGGTATTTTGCCCTCCTGAAGGTCGAAGCGATCAACCACGAGTCCCCTGAAGAGAATGTTAAAAGACCCCTGTTCGATAACCTCATCCCCTACTACCCGACCGAAAGAATAAAGCTTGAATATGATCCGACCGACTATTCAACGCGGGTCATGGAGTTCATCGCGCCGATAGGCATGGGCCAGAGAGGCATGATCGTTGCAGCGCCGAGGACCGGTAAGACCGTCCTGCTCCAGTCCATTGCCAAGGCGATCAAGAAGAACCACCGGGACATCCACCTGATCATCCTCCTGATCGACGAACGGCCGGAGGAAGTGACCGACTGGAAACGGCAGGTCTCTACTGCCGAGATCATCGCCTCGACCTTTGACGAGCCGCCGCAGCGCCACTGCCAGGTTGCCGAGATGGTCATCGACCGGGCCAAGCGCCTTGTCGAGAGCAAAAAGAACGTCGTGATCCTCCTTGACAGCATAACCCGTCTGGCGCGCGCGTATAACGCGATCATGCCGGCCAGCGGCAAGGTCCTCTCCGGCGGTCTGGACTCGAACGCCCTGCAGAGGCCGAAGAGGTTCTTCGGTGCTGCCAGGAATATCGAGACCGGCGGCAGCCTGACTATCCTCGCAACGGCCCTGGTCGATACCGGCAGCAGAATGGATGACGTCATTTTCGAAGAGTTCAAGGGGACCGGCAACATGGAGCTCCACCTCGACCGGAAGCTCGTCGACAAGAGGATATTCCCGACCATCGATATCAACAGCTCAGGAACAAGAAAAGAGGAGCTCCTCGTCGACAAGGACACCCTTGCCAGGATGTGGATCCTCAGAAAAGTACTGAACCCTCTCAGCACCGTTGAGAGCATGGAGTTCCTGCTTGGGAAACTCACCGGGACCAAGACCAACAGGGACTTTCTGGATCTGATGAACAAATAGCCGCTTGATGGAGAACAGGTCCCGGGCGAAAAAATTCCTCATCGGAGGCGCGATCACCGGCGGACTGATCAGTCTTGCTATCGCGATCCTGATGGATGCTCTGTTTGCCGACACCCTGCAGGGGACCTGGCGTGATGCCATTGCAAAGGACCTCAACACTTTTTTGTCCCTGGGGGTGACCTCGGGCAGCATCCTCGTCTACCTGCTCTTTTTTTTCGTCCTGGGGCTGCTGACGGCCTTCGGCGGCTTCATGGGATTCATCTTCTCCTTTTTCCTTTACAAATTCTTCGGTTTCCTGAGCAAATGAGATAACCATGCCCTTTACCTCCTTCTGCTCAAAATTCATCGAAGAGAACCAGAAGTCGATCGTCATACTCCTGCTGATGATAACCATCATAGGGGGCATCGTCGGCTTCCGGTATTACAAGCATACGAAAGAGGACCCCGAGTTCTGCATGTCCTGCCATATGATGCAGGATGCCTTCAAGACCTGGGAAAAGAGCAAGCACCGGGACTTCACCTGCCAGAAATGTCATGTCATGGACATCCTGGAGCAGAACAAGATGCTGATATCCTATGTCGTCAAAGGGCAGGGCACCACCACCCAGCAGCACGGCCGCATCTCTCCCTGGGACGCCTGCCGTACCTGCCACCTCTCTGATGTCTCTCAGGGCTCGGTGACGCTGAGCAATTCATACGGCCACGCAAAGCATGTCTTCATGCAGAACATCAACTGCAGCAAATGCCATACCGGCTCCCTGCATACCTTCGCCCCGAACATACAGGCCTGCTCGGAATGCCATAAGGACAAGGCCATCCACGGCCTTGGCATGGAGGGCATGTCCTGCCTGCAATGCCACAGCTATTCAGAAAAGTCTCCGAAGATGATCTCTACCGCACGCTGCAGGTCTTGCCATAAGGACATACCCGAAAAAGGCATCATGTCCTCGCTGAAATGCTTCGACTGCCACCACCCTCACGGCAAGATCAAGCCCACAAGCCAGGACTGCCTGAAGACCTGCCACGGCAACGAGGCAAAGGTCGGCCAGCATAATCTGCATATGACCAGGACAAAACTGCAGTGCCTTGACTGCCACAAGGCTCATGCCTGGGCGGTCGGGAAGAAAGAGGCGGTCAAACGCTGCACGACCTGTCACAAGCTGAAAGACCCGGCAACCTTTATCTACTGAGACCCTGTTTATCCGTTGCCCCGCGGCTCTTTCTTCACCCGCCGGCTGAATTTTCTGCTTCCTTCCCTCTTATCATCTGTGTAGAATAAAGGAGATATACCATCTTCATTCAGGAGGAGCTATATGAGGCCTTTCCCTGCGTACAACATTCAGCCGTCCCTTTTGCTTGTCTTCCTCATTCTCTTTGTCACACTCATGACAGGGGGATGCAATTCTATCAAAGGCCTTACTGAAGATCAGGGGCAGAAGGTCCAGGAGGCCTATCTCGCCTATTTCAATGCCATGATCGCAGGCGACATCCCGACGCTCAAGAAACATCTCTCCCGGGAAAGGATAAAGGAACTTGATGCGCCTGAGGCCGGCCAGATGCTCGCCATGGTCAAGGGCCTCTACCCGACCCGGTCACAGATCACCGCGGTGAACGTCACGGGCGATACGGCGACCATCAGCCTTTCCGGACAGTCTCAGATGGGCACTGTCTCGGGAACGGTTAATCTGGTCAAAGAGGACGGCATCTGGAAGGTCAGCAAGGAGTCCTGGGAAATGAAGATGGGGATGCAGGAGGCCCCGCCGCAGGCCCCTTTGTCGGGACCTGGGGTAACAACGCCATATGACTATCATAAGGTCGTTGGCGTATGGAAGGGACATGAAGCAGGCAGGACCGGCGACGACTGGGAATTCACGTTCGGCGAAAACTATGAACTATCGGTAAAGGCCCCCGATGGTCAGGGCTACCGGGCAGCAGCGATGGTAGACATGAACCTCGGGGTATCCGGAAACAGCCTGATGGTCCTCCCCGGAGGGGCGGTCTTTGATATGAAGATGCTTGAGGCCCCTTCAGACTCGATCGGAAAGATCTCGCTCGGCTCCTACAAGATCATGGGGGACACCCTTCAGCTCTGCGGCGGCGCTCCGGGCAGGATGAAAAGGACAAGCGATTTTGCATCCACAGGCGGCATTCGCTGCTTTGAACTCAGAAGGATCTCAGGGCCGCCTGCCGGATATCAGCCTCCTCCCCAGCCCCAGGCCCAGCCGGTGGGACAGCCCTCTTCCGGACCATCGCCGTTTTCGAAGCAGGACCCGGGTGTGACCGGTGAAGCGGTCATTGTGAAGGACGGAAAGACAGAGACCTTCCCAATAAGGACCGGCTTTTTTTCTGAGACACGCATGGCTGCCCCCACAAGGGCGAGCGTACAGTTCCAGGCAGTCGCTGCCGAGCATAGCAATGCCCGCCGGATCGAACTGATCCTCGATGCAACCAGGACCGGGGCCCATTATGTCGATGGAAAGCTATGGAGTGATAATTTCATGGGCAGGGACCAGATCGCGGTCGGTGAGCGGACTGCTCAGGGGTATACTGCTTCTTTTCGGTGGGTCAATGACGGCGGTCAGATGTTCTGGCCGAAGACGTCCTGCATAATCGACGTGACCTCGGCCTATACCGGGACGCCTTCGAGCCTCTTTGCCGGTGAGATACAGAACTGCCAGGTGCATTCGGCCGGGATAGACTACACCATCTCGTCGGTAAAATTTATGATGCGGGGCGCACCGGCCAGGTAGCTTTTTTGTCAGGGTGGCGGAGGGCAACCCGTCGCGGAGTTGCCCCGCCCACGCTGAACTGCTACGAAACCGAAACCTTGATCTCTGACTGTTTCGCCTCTTCCCTCTTCGGAAAGACGATCTCAAGCACACCGTTCTTGAATGCTGCCTTTGCCTTGCCTCCGTCGGCCTCGGGCGGAAGCGGGACCGTCCTGCTGAAGCTGCCGAAGGACCTCTCAAGGGAGTAATAATCTTCCTGCTTCACCTCTTCCTCTTTCTTGACCTCGCCCTTGATCGTGATATGCTCTTTTGTGATCGTGATGTCGATATTCTCTTTTTCAACGCCGGGGATGTCCGCCTTCAGAACGATCTCCCCCTGCCGTTCAAAGACATCGATGCTCGGCACGATCATGCCCGGTTCGACCTGCGTCATGCCGAGCCGCCTCCTGGCTGCGGGATCAAAGAACTCACCGAAGAGCTTATCCAGGTCCCTTCTCATATCCTCCAGGTCCCGTATCGGGGTCCATTTTACGAGTGCCATACTGTTTTCCTCCTTAGCCTTCACCTTCATTTTCGCCTGCCAAAGGCAGGGGCATCAAAACAACGTTGCTGAGCATACCACCTCCTTTGTTCGGACCTGTTGCCAGGCCCTCTTGTTTATAATGCCGGGGCTAGACTGCGGCCCCGGTCAGCACCATCTTCCTGAAGATAATGGTGTCGTCGATATGATCCACCTCGACCGTATCTCCCTCGCTGAAGGTCCCATCCAGCAGTCTTTTGGCGAGTTCGTTTAAGACCGACCTCTGGAGCGCCCTCTTGAGGGGCCTTGCCCCGTAGAGCGGGTCGAACCCGGTCTCTGCGAAGAACTCCTTTGCCCTGTCGGTCAGCACCAGGTCGATATTCTTTTCCCTGATATACTTTTTCATGCGCCGGACCTGTATCTCCACGATCTTCTTCAGCAGGTCCCTGCTGAGGGGGTTGAAGATGATGATCTCATCCACCCGGTTCAGGAACTCAGGCTTAAAGAAGGTCTTGAGGTCGTCCATGACCTTCTGCCTGAACTCCGATCCCGTATCATCGACCCAGTAGGCAGAAGGGTTCTTCTCCCTTTCGGCCAGCATCTCCTGGATATGTGCGCTGCCTATGTTCGAGGTCATGATCACCACGACATTCCTGAAGTCCACGGTCTTGCCGTGGCTGTCGGTGAGCCTGCCGTCGTCGAGCACCTGAAGCATCAGGTTGAATACCTCAGGGTGGGCCTTTTCGACCTCATCGAACAGGATGACAGAGTAGGGCCGGCGTCTGACCGCCTCGGTAAGCTGGCCGCCCTCTTCGTAGCCCACGTAGCCCGGAGGGGCCCCGATGAGCCGTGAGACCGTATGCCTTTCCTGGTATTCGGACATATCGATCCTGATCATCGCATTTTCATCATCGAAGAGAAACTCTGCAAGGGCGCGGGCAAGCTCTGTCTTGCCGACACCGGTCGGGCCTAAGAAGATGAAGGAGCCGATCGGCCTGTTGGGGTCCTGTATCCCTGCCCGGGCCCTTCTGACCGCATCGGAGACCGCCCCGATAGCCTCATCCTGCCCGACGACCCTCTGCCGCAGCTTCTCGTCCATCGTCAGGAGCTTATGTATCTCTCCTTCGAGCATCTTCGATACGGGGATGTTGGTCCATTTCGAGACCACGCCGGCAATGTCCTCTTCGTCCACTTCTTCCTTCAGCATCTTGCGGACCTTCTGGGCATCGATCAGCCGGGCATTCTCTGCCTCAAGCGACTTCTGCAGCTCAAGGAGTTTGCCGTATCTGAGTTCGGCCGCTTTGGCGAGGTCCCCCTCCCGCTCTGCCTTCTCCGAATCGATCTTCGTCTGTTCGAGCTGTCCCTTGAAACCGCGAATCTTGGCGATGATCTCCTTTTCGCTCAGCCACTGGGCCCTGAGCTGGTCTCTCCCGGCCTGGAGGTCCGCCATCTCTTTTTTTATCTTCTGGAGCTTCTCCTGCGCTTCGCGTGAATCCTCTTTCATCACTGCCTGCTTCTCGATCTCGAGCTGCCTGATCCTCCGCTCTGCCTCGTCGAGCTCGACCGGCATGCTGTCTATCTCCATCCTGAGCTTTGAGGCTGCCTCGTCGATGAGGTCTATCGCCTTGTCCGGGAGGAAGCGGTCGGTGATATATCTGTGGGAGAGGTGAGCCGCCGAGATCAGCGCCGCATCCTTTATCTTCACCCCGTGATGCACCTCGTACTTTTCCTTCAGCCCGCGCAGGATCGACACGGTATCTTCGACAGACGGCTCTTTTATAAGTACCGGCTGGAACCGTCTTTCAAGGGCAGGGTCCTTCTCAATGTACTTTCTGTATTCACCAAGCGTTGTGGCGCCGACGCATCTCAGCTCGCCCCGGGCAAGGGCCGGCTTCAGCATATTGGAGGCATCGATGGAACCTTCGGCGGCGCCCGCACCGACCAGGGTATGCAGTTCATCGATGAACAGGATGATCTTCCCTTCAGACTCCTCGATCTCCTTAATGACCGCCTTCAGCCGGTCTTCGAACTCCCCCCTGAACTTTGCGCCCGCGATCAGTGCCCCCATGTCAAGGGCCACGACCTTTTTATCTTTCAGGGTCTCGGGCACGTCTCCGGCCACTATCCTCTGTGCGAGGCCTTCTGCCATGGCCGTCTTGCCGACCCCCGGGTCCCCGATCAGGACCGGGTTGTTCTTGGTCCTGCGGGAGAGGACCTGAATTATCCTCCTGATCTCTTCGTCCCGGCCTATCACCGGGTCGAGTTTTCCCTTTGCTGCCAGCTCGGTAAGGTCCTTGCTGAATTTCTTGAGGGCCTGGTACTTTTCTTCCGGGTTGGGGTCTGTCACCCTCTGCGTGCCGCGTATCTCCCGCATGGCCGCAAGGACCCGGTCATTGTCCGCCCCGTGTTTTTTCAGGAGGTCGGCTGCCGGGCTGCTGACGTTTATGAGGGCCAGCAGCAGATGCTCGACGCTCACATAATCGTCCTTGAGGTGCTCTGCCTCTTTCTGGGCCTTTTCAAGGACCTCTTTCAGCTTCGGCGAGATATAGATCTGCCCTACCGGCGTTGCACCGACGACCTTCGGCTGCCTGTCGATATACTCCTCGGCCTCCTTCTGCAGGGCCGCAGCATTCAGCCCGATCCTTTTAATGATCTGGGCCGCGACCCCTTCGCTATCCTCCAGCAGGACCCACAGGAGATGCATCGCATCTATCTGCTGCTGGCCTTTACGCTCAGCGAACTTCTGGGTATTCTGTATCGCCTCCTGGCTCTTTATCGTCAATTTTTCCATAATTGTCTCCTTTTAGTCTTCCCGCAATGCCCTGCGTATCCTTTCTCTGAAGCTCCTCCTGGTGTCGTCCTCAAGGAGCTGGACCATATCTTCCATCTCACGGTGCAGGGCCTCCATGCGGTGGCGCATCCTCAGGATGATATCAACGCCTGCCCTGTTCACCCCCATCTCCCGTGTCAGCTGGAGGATGAACGTGAGCCTCTCGACATCATTTTCGGAATAGAGCCTCTGTTTATTTGTCCGCAGCGGATGTACCAGCCCTTCTTTTTCATATAACCTCAGCGTCTGCGGGTGGACATCAAGCATCTCACAGACAACACTGATCATATAGAGCGGTCTTGTCTTGTCCTGTTCTCGTTTATTCATGCTCCTTCACCATCCCTTTTCTCGGCGAGTCTTTATATAAGGCCTCGATATCCTGTATGGCCTCCCTTGCCTTCTCCGGAATGTTCTTTGGTACGGCGATCTTTATGGTGACGAACTGGTCCCCCCTGCGGCCTGTCTTTGTCGAGGGGAACCCCTTGCCGGAGAGCTTGAACCTCTGGCCGCTCTGGGTCCCGGACGGAAGGGTCATTGCAGCGACCCCGTCGATCGTCGGGACCTCTATCTTCGCCCCCATGGCAGCCTCTCCAAAGGTCACCGGCAGATCGAGGAGGATATTATCGTCCTTCCGGGTAAAGAGGTCATGCGGCCTTACCGTGATCTCGATCTGGAGATCCCCTGGCTGGCCACCGGCCTGTCCTGCGCCTCCCATGCCTTTTAGCCGTATCTTCGAGCCGGTATCTGCCCCGGCCGGTATCTTGACCTTGAGCGATTCGGCATGCTGCGTGCTCCCCCTGCCGCTGCAGGCCCGGCATGGCTTTGTCACGATCCGGCCGGTCCCTCCGCAGGCCGGGCAGTGCTGGGCCGTCTTGAAAAAGCCTTTCGCTGTTGCGACCCTGCCCGTTCCTTTGCAGCGGTCACACTGCTGATAGGTCTCGGCCCCGCTGCCCCTGCAGGTCTTGCAGGCGGCCTCCCTGTTATAGTTTATCGGCTTCGTGACGCCTGAAAAGGCCTCTTCCATGGTCAGGGTCAGACCCATGACAAGGTCCGGTCCCCGCATGGTCTGAGGCTCGGCGTTCTGGCCCGCATTGAAGAGATCGCCGAAGATGTCGCCGAACCCGCCAAAATCGAACTTGTCGCCGGACGTATAGGTCCGGTAATCGAATCCCGGCCCGCCGGCGTTAAAGGGGGAGTGTCCGTGAAGGTCATAGTCTGCCCTCTTCTTTTCGTCGCTCAGGGTCTCATAGGCATCGTTGAGCTCCTTGAATTTATTCTCCAGGGCCTTGTCCCCGGGGTTAAGGTCAGGATGATATTTGCGAGCAAGCTTCCGGTAAGCCTTCTTTATCTCGTCTTGCGAGGCCTTTTTATCAACCCCGAGCACCTCATAAAAGTCCCTAGCCGTTGTAGCCATCTCTCCTCCTAGTGTATATTTCCTATCATATTACTTTAGTCGTATCATGTCAAGTATGTTTATGTGGACTGCACTGAATGGCGCTAATTTGAGCGCTTAGGTCGTCATTCCACGGCTTGACCGGGGAATCCAGTCTTAGTCCTATAGATGCCCCGATCAAGTCGGAGCATGACAGTTAGTAACCCTATATTTTCAGAGGCTTTCCCAGCAAAATTACCTTAAATTAGTGCCCTTCGGGACTGCACTGATATATTTTGAAGGGACTTGAGGATCTGATCTGATAGTTACGTCCTGGCCTGATTATTACACTACGGGGAACAGCCCGGGATCACATATATTCTTCGAAGTAATCCAGGTCCTTATGGAAGGTCTCTTCGAGCGAGGCCAGGGCAATGAACCCGGCGGTGAGACAGATCGCGCCGACAGCAAGCGCGCTTGCCTCAAGACTGACGAAGCGGCGGAAGAACTGGAACAGAAGCGTGATCGGCACCACCATGCCGCGCACAAAGTTGGGGACTGTCGTGGCGACCGTGGCGCGCAGGTTCGTGCCGAACTGCTCAGCGGCGACCGTGACAAAGATGGCCCAGTAGCCGCAGGTAAAGCCGAGGGCAAGGCAGACGCCATAGAAGAAGGCCGGGCTGCCGCTCCCCTGGAGGAAGTATACGGCGATGCCCGCTATCGTCAGCAGCATATAAAGGAGGACCACCTTTTTCCTGCTCTTGAGCATCTGGCTCAGCAGGCCGCTTGAAAGGTCGCCAAATACCAGCCCGAGGTAGCAGTACATCACCGCATTGCCGGCTGATACCGGTCCGGAAGTGCCAAGGGACCTGGCGAACTCCGGCGAGAAGGTGATCAGGATCCCGACGACGAACCAGATCGGGATGCCGATCAGGATCGAGTTGAGGTACCTGAAAAAGCGCTTCCGGTCGGTGAAGAGGGAAAGCATCTTCCCGCGGCCGATGCCTGACCTTTTTTGCATGGCCTTGAACATGCCTGATTCGGCCACACTGACCCGGGCGACGAGCAGGAGAAGGCCGAGGGCCCCGCCGATATAGAAGGCATTGCGCCAGTCATAGGCGTTCGAGATGATGTTTGCGAGGATGGCGCCCGAGACGCCGACAGAGGCCACGAGCATGGTTCCATAGCCGCGGATGTTTTTATGCAGCACCTCCGAGACAAGCGTGATGCCGGCCCCGAGCTCGCCTGCCAGGCCTATGCCTGCGATGAAGCGCAGGGCAGCATAGCCGTTGAGGGACGTGACCATCCCATTTGCGATATTGGCGACAGAATAAAGGAAGATCGAGCCGAACATGATCTTGAGCCTTCCCTTGCGGTCGCCCAGCACTCCCCAGATGATCCCGCCCAGGAGCATGCCCGCCATCTGCATGTTCAGAAGGAAGACACCGTTGTCGATCAGCTCCTGGCCG
>SCQH01000086.1 GCA_004321925.1 Nitrospirota bacterium
CAAAACCGCACCGTTTCAGAACATCATCAACAAAGGCTGCAAACCCGACAAAATACTTTCTGACCGGTTCCCCCTGCTCCGGCGAAGCAGGGTCAGCGTATATCAGACCACTGTCGAAATTCATGCCGAGGACCTGCTCTCTTCTGCCTTCACTTCCATAGGTGATCCAACAATAGGAAGCAGGGAGGACCCCAAAATGCTTTTCAGCCATAGTGAGGACCTTGCTGATAAGTCTGTCCTTGAGCTCTGACATGATTCTGGTAATAACGACTGCCCGGGCACCTTCCCTGATAAGAAATCTGACGATGGAACCGAGCCTGGCCGATAATCTTACAATCCCCTCGATCGTCTGCTGGGGCTCTATCTCTCTGGCAAAGCTGAAAGGGGAATCTCCCTGAAGACCCATCAGATCTTCTGTTGTCAGGAGACCCTGAAACTTGCCATCTTTTATAATGAGTATTTGATGGGCGTCATGTTTGATCATTTTAAGCACCGCATCAAAACAATACTCATCTGCATCGGCGCGTATCAGTGCAGGACTCATAATGGTTGCAGCCAGTCCCCTGACGTCCCTGCCGCATGCAATCACTTTCTCTCTGAGGTCACGATCGGTCACGATGCCTGCCGGCTGGTTGGCTTCGTCCATGACAATGATCGAGCTGATACGGCTCTTGGCCATGGCTTGGGCAGCCTCCTGGATCGTTGCATTTTCCCTGATGGAGACAACCTCTTTTATGGCTATCTCCCCGACCCGGGTCGTAAAGAGTATACGGTCAGTACCCCCGTAAAAGGAATTATTCAGCAAATTTGACATAGAGGAAGGAGGGGTTCCCAAAGAGAAATTCGATTGTATTTTGGTGGTTCATTGACAACAAGTTTAGCAAGACGCATGCCGTTCAGGATGTAAATTCAAAATACGGACTAACTTATTGAAATAACAGGTTTTTATTAGGGAGATTGAAGGAAAATATCTAAAGTCATGAATTGAGCTTCGTATCGGATATCTTACTTATTGTTACCTTTTGTTATTAATTCAAGATATTAATTTAAAATCAATGAGTTATATATGTTACGAAATGTTACAAGTTAAAGGGCTGGCGCGTAGATAATTGTAGCATTGAATAATTTTCTTTTAATTACCTAGCGTTATAGGTTAGTTGGTGGTGTAATGCATGAGATAATTACTTCCGGTCGAACAATTACTTTCTACGGATGTCCCATTTTTTGCGTTTCTCCCATAGTGACTTACGCGTGATACCGAGTTTGTCTGCCAGTTGCTGTTCATTATAGTCTGTCTGATATTGCATGATAAACTCTTTTGTATAATCTTCGATCGAGAGCAGCCTCCCCCGCTGGACAGAACCCGTTGCCGAGACCCCCCGAAGCATTTCCGGAAGATGCTTCGGCATGATAAAGTTGCTGTCGGTAATAAGGACGGCCCGCTCCATGATGTTCTGAAGCTCCCTGATATTGCCCGGCCAGCTGTATTCAAGTAAGATTCTGAGAGCCTCGTCATCGATCACCCTGACGTCCTTGCCGATCTCATGCGAGAATTTCTCGAGAAAATGCTTCGCCAGCATTGCCAGATCTTCCCGTCTCTCCCTGAGGGGCGGCAGGACCAGGGTTACCACATTGATCCGGTAATACAGGTCCTCGCGGAATGTCCCCTCCCTGACAGCCTTCGCCAGGTCCTTGTTCGTAGCGGTGATGAAACGGATATCCACTCGTCTGGAGTTTATTCCGCCGAGAGGCCGGATCTCACCGTCATCAATGACCCTGAGCAGTTTTGCCTGCAGAGGCTGGCCGAGGTCCCCTATTTCATCGAGAAAAACTGTACCATTGTCCGCCTCTTCAAACAGACCTCGTTTGGTTGCCACGGCACCGGTAAAAGCCCCTTTGGCATATCCGAACAGTTCAGACTCCAGAAGGTTCTCGGGGATCGCACTGCAGTTTATAGGGATGAAAGGCTTGTCACGACGAGAACTGTTGAAATGAATTGCCTTTGCAAAGAGTTCTTTCCCGGTTCCTGTCTCCCCCAGCAGAAGCACATTGCTCTTTGAGTCTGCAATTTTTTTTACCTCCTCGATCAGGGCGGTGATGATGCCGCTTCCCCCTATGATATTGTCAAAGTCATACGATTCGCCAAGCTGTTTTTTCAGGATCACGGTTTCGGACTTCAACGCCTTTTCCCGAAGGGCATTTTTGACTATCTGCTTGATCTCCTCATGCATTATAGGTTTGACAACATAATCATACGCCCCTGACCTCAGGGCCTCGACAGCCGTTTCAAGGGATGCGTGGGCCGTCATTATCACGACGAGCTGCTCAGGGAGACTTTCCTTTATTTTTTTAAGGAGTTCTATCCCGGTGATACCGGGCAGAATGATATCAGTGATAATGAGATCATAAAAACCATGCTCGAATATTTCGAGCGCCGACTCTGCATTGTTGACCGTATCAACGGTATACCCCTCCCGCTGCAGAACCCTCCTGAGAGATGCGCACAGGTCTTCTTCATCCTCAACGATCAGGAGCCTCTCCGCCATGGCGGCTCAGTCCTCAACCAGCAGGTCGAGTTTTCCTGCCAGCCATTTTGTTGTTGTGGCCTGGACCAGGATGGTCACCAGGATAGCGATAAAGGTGACCGAGGCGATCATGTCGGCGCCCGGGGCCTTCATGCCGACGAGGAGCCCTGCCAGGGCAGCAGGGATGACCCCGGTCTCACGCGTCCAGCACATGAACAGGAGCTCTTTGAGGCTCCATTTGGCCCTGCGGTCCGGGGACGCGCAGATAAAAACGGTCAGCGGACGAGCCAGAAGCATGCAGATGATGACGACCAGGATGCCGCCGCCGAGATAGTGGTTCATCAGCCCGAAGTTCACCTGAGACCCCAGGAGCATGAAGATGAACATCCGCATGATAAAGGCGGTCGTCAGGACATACTGCTCAAGCCCCTCTTCCTCACCTTTTTCCATCTTAAACCCGAAGACGTCCTTGTTGCCGATAACGATGCCGAAGACAAAGACCGCCATGAACCCGCTGGCATGGAGGTTATCAGCACCGAGGTATGCGCCGATCACGGCCATAAGCGTGACCACCGGGGCATATTCCGAGAGGAAATTATATTTCTCATGGGCGATCAGAAAGGCTGCCGCATATCCCAGGATGGCGCCGGCCAGGATGCCCAGGCCCGACTCCATCAGAAGGCTTCGCAGCGAGACAAAGACCGAGAACTCGCCCCGGCCGGTTGCGATCGCAAGGACCGCAAAGGTGATGATCGCTCCCATGGCGTCGTTGAAGGCAGACTCGCTCATGACGGTCTGGGCAACCCTGTCCCTGATCCTGACCTGTTTGAAGAGCGGCACCAGGGTCGCCGGGTCCGTCGGGGCGATCGTCGCACCCAGAAGCAGGGCAATGACCAGGGGGATATGGAAGATGAAATAGGCGGCCAGCCCGGTTACGGCGGTCATGATCAGCACCCCGACCGTCGAGATCATGACGATCGTTATCCAGACCTCTTTAAGCACCCTGAGCCTGATAGTCGCACCCCCGTCAAAAAGAATGTAGCACGAACCGAAGATCAGTATGATCTGATTAAGCGATGATCCGGCATTAATGTCCACCAGCCCTGCAGCCTCAGGCCCCAATAGCATTCCTGCAAGGAGGAATATGACAACATCCGGGACTTTTGTCTTCTGCGCAACCAGGCCGGACAAGGCACCCGCTGCAAGGATGATCCCGACAGACAGCAATATCCGCTTTGCGACCTCTGTTGATACGGAAGATTCCAGGCTTGTTCTCCTTAGACCTCATTTCATACTATCAAAGGCCTGACTAATTGACGACCGGAAGCAGGATAGTGAAGGTAGTCCCCTCACCTTTTTTGCTTTTTACGGAAATAGATCCGCTATGCTCCTTGATTATACCATAGCATATGCTCAGCCCCAGCCCAGTCCCTTTTCCGACCGGCTTCGTCGTGTAGAAGGGATCAAATATCTTGCCGATCACTGCATCGTCAATGCCCGGCCCCGAATCGCTGAAACTCATTTCTACCGTGTTGCCCGTATGCTTCAGTGAAATGACAAGATCTCCCCCCTCCGGCATGGCATCAATGGCATTGAACATCAGGTTCAGGTAAACCTGCTGGATCTGATCGGGGTTTATCATCAAAGAAGGTACCGCTTCGAGCTTTGTGACAAGATTGATGTTCTTGAATCTTTTATCATACTTAACAAGGCTCAGGGTGCGGCCCAGTATATCGGTCAGGCTTGATTCAATCTTGACACGCGACGATATCCTCGCAAAGTCACCAAGACTTCTGACGATATTCGCTATGCGTTCGATATGGCTGTTGATCGTCTTGAGCGAATCCTCTATAAAAACAGCATCGCTTTCAAAAGGCGCTGCGGGAGGGGTATCGGTGCACGCAATATCCCGTTTCTCTGCATGGGCGGGAGTGATCAGTGAACCTATTTTGAGAGACCGCAGTTCCTGGACGAGTGAGGATATCGAGGCCAGAGGGTTGCCTATCTCGTGGGATATGCCTGCGGTAAGTTTGCCAAGGCTGGCGAGCTTGGATGCCTGTAACAGCTGCTCTTCCATCTTGCTTTTTTCGGTTATGTCCTCGAAAATAACGACATATCCGCCTGAGGGGTCCTTGAAAGGGCTTATATTTATCTTGAAGGTCTGGTTCTGCGTGGTCTTCAGCGTAACTTCCTTCTGCTCATTTTGCAGGATCACCTCTTCATCGAACCATGCCAGCAGTGCAGTCAGGGACTTATCGAATGCATCATCTTTTCTGATGCCGGTCAGGGTCTCTATCTCCTTGTTCCAGTAACGAACCCGCAGGTGGTCATCAAGGGTAACGATCCCCACAGGAGCGCTCTCTATTATATTCTCACTGAACTCCTTCAGGTAAGCCAGGTTCCTGTTTGCATTGGCTAGTTCCTGCCGCGAGAGTCTCAGGGTTTCGGTCATATGCTTGATCGAGCTTGAAAGGTCCCCGCGTTCTTTTTCCGTAAGCGTTATTTTATCCTCCAGAATGATCGTTGCGATGGCAGTCCCGAGAGCGCCTGACAGTATCCTCTCTGCCTCATTCCTCAGGAGGATGAACTGGGTATGTGAAACCGAATCACGCTTAATACCGTTTTTCAAAAGGAATCCTTCAATGATCTCTGCAGATTCTCTCCTGCCTATATACTGGCTCAGTATCTCTTCGATCTGACTGACGCTGTATATGGCCTTTGAGGGCAAAATTTCGGGTGAATAGGATTCAACGAACATGAGCGCCTGTTTTTCCTCCTCAGGGTCCTGCGAGGTAAAGATGGAAAAGCCCACATAGCAGATCACGTTGAGCAGAAGACCCCAGAAGAGTGAATGGCTCCATTTGTCAAGCCCCTCAACACCGAACAGGGCATTGGGATTCAGCATCCCTGAATTGAGAAGCTGCAGCAGCAGACCCTTCTCCTGCAGCACGCCGGACTTCAGCAGGGCAGGCATCAGAAGGGTATAGAACCAGACAATAAATCCGGCAATGATACCTGCGGCCGCCCCTTTCCTGTTGCCGCGTTTCCAGTAAAGCCCAAAGAGTATCGACGGCGCGAAGATCGTGACCGCTTCGAAAGATTTCAGCCCGATATCAACAAGGCTGTAAAACTCTCCGATCGATACCGCAAAGATATAACCGAGAAAGGTGCAACCCAGGATGATCATCCTCTTGAGATTCAGGATAATGGCCGGGAACCCTCTCATATCCGTAAATCTGAAGATCGCCGGCATGACAAGGGAATTCATCACCATCGTGCTCAGAGCGAGAGACTCGACTATGACCATACCTGTCGCTGCAGAAAAACCGCCTATAAAGACAAAAAGTGCCAGCAGGTACCGTCCCTGTTCAAGCGGGATCGTAAGAACAAAGCTGTCAGCCTGTGCCTGGCTCCCCCCAAGAAGAAGGCCGCCGAATGCAACCGGCAGGACAAATATGTTGATGAGAAAGAGGTAGAGAGGGAAAAGCCATATCGCCTTTGAGAGGTGAGAGGTATCGGAATTTTCCACTACCGCAACATGGAACTGGCGGGGGAGGAACATGATCGCCATCATCGAAAGAAACATCAGGGACGCCCATTCCGTATAGCTGATCGGAGTGCCTTCACCGAGGAAGAGAAGTTCGCCGTATTCCGACCCCTTGATCTTGTCGAAGATATCGATAAAACCGTCAAACAGACCATAGGTGACAAAAAACCCAACGGACAAAAAAGCGGCAAGCTTGACTATCGATTCAAAGGCTATAGCAAAGATGAGGCCCTCGTGCCGTTCCGAGGTATCCAGCTTTCTCGCCCCGAAGATAATCGCAAAGACCCCCAGGATAAAGGTGATCATCCAGCCGGTAGCAGCACTGGCCATGGTCTGTCCCGTCAGGATAGTGAATGAGCTCATGATAGCCTTCAGCTGCAGTCCAAGGTACGGGGTAATGCCGACGACGGCTATTATTGTTATGAGTATTGAAAGGAAGATGGAATTGCCATAGCGTGAGCCGATAAAATCCGAGAGCGTTGTTATCCTGTTTTCCTTCGAGATCTTGATCATCTTTCGCAGCACGATAAGCCAGAGCGATGCCATGATCGTCGGGCCGAGATAAATGGTAAGAAATGACAATCCGGAGGTTGCGGCCTTTCCAACGCTGCCGTAAAAAGTCCATGAGGTACAATAGACAGCCAGGGAGAGGGAATATATATACGGGTTGGAAACAATGGACCTGCCCACATTTTCCTTCCGCTCGGCGTAGTAGGCGGTGAGAAAAAGCAGGCTCAGATACCCGAGGATAATAAAATAGAGAAGCCATCCCTCAAACATTCTTCTTCCCTTTTCTTTCGGTTACCTGTATGACAAGGTACACAGCAGTTATAAAGACACCCCAGACCCCGAAGAGGAAATAGGGAAGAAAGTCTGAAAAGATCTCAAGGAACGGCCAGTTAAAGACCAGAAAGCCGATCATGAACAAAAAGGCCCAGAGCTCCCTGCCGACCATCAGGATGCGCCCCCCACAGACCCGTTCCTCAATATGACCAGGGGCATGGGTCTGAACTCAGGTCCCTGGTCATTCACACAATAATGCAGGAGCGTCATTATGGCAGGTCCGAAGGTAAAGGATGACATGTGTCATTATATAATAGAACTGTATTTTTTTGTTCAGGCTTTTTGAGCCATAGGGCCGCACCGGCGGCCCTGAAAATGTCAGGTACCATGCGGACGCCATAAATGTCGCCCCTACGGCCGGCACAAATCCTGATGCATATCATATGTTTCCGGCCGCCTCCCATATTATGATAAAGATATGGCCGGTCAGAACAGATCATACATCCGCTATCTTCGCTACGCTCTGCAGGCATATATCGTGCTGTTCCTGGGCTATGCGGGCATTGAGTTCCACCGTTTCGTCGGGCATTTTATCGCCGGCAGCGGCGCTGCCGTCAATACCGCGCAGGTCCTCGGCAGCCGTCCGGCGTCGATCGAGGGCTTTCTGCCGATCGGGGCGCTCATGTCCTTCAAGCTCTGGCTCCTGACCGGCATATTCGACAGCATCCATCCGGCGGGCCTGGTGATCTTTCTTGCGGCCCTGCTGATGGCCCTGCTTCTTAAAAAAGGTTTTTGCGGCTGGATATGCCCGGTCGGCGCAATATCTGATGTCGTCGGCAAGCTCGGGAAAAGGCTTTTCGGAAAGAACTTCAGGATGAACAGATATGCAGATTACGGCCTGAGATCGCTGAAATATGTCCTGATGCTCTTCTTTTTGTATGTCATCCTCTATTCCATGAGCCCCATGGTCATCCTCGGGTTTCTCGGGGGCGATTATTACAAGATCGCCGACGTGAAGATGCTTTATTTCTTCACGCAGATGACAACGACGACCCTGGTATCCCTGGTCGTCCTCTTTCTGCTTTCCCTTGTTTACCGGAATTTCTGGTGCCGGTATCTCTGTCCTTACGGCGGCCTGCTCGGCCTGCTCAGCCTCCTGAGCCCCCTCAAGATAACCCGCAATGAAGAGGCCTGCATCCATTGCCGCAGATGTTCCGGGCACTGCCCTTCCCTGCTCCCGGTCGACAGCACAGTGAGGATCACGTCCCCGGAATGCACCGGATGCCTCACCTGTGTCAGCCACTGTCCTGCTGCGGGGGCCCTCGATGTTTCGTTCGCCCCGAAAAGACCGGTGCAGCCGCTGGTATTCGCCCTGCTCATCGTCGTCTTTTTCTTCGGCTCCATCGGCCTCGCAAAACTCGCGGGAAGATGGGAATCCTCCGTCACGTATCAGGACTACCAGCGGGTCATTCCTGCTGCCTCAGAGCTTGCACATCCGTAGCGTCCCTTCGAATTCATCTGTGCTATAATCTAACCACTTTATCATTAAAGGAGCACTGAGATGAAACAGGATATTAGAAAAGCGATCTTCCCTGCAGCAGGACTGGGAACACGTTTCCTCCCGGCGACCAAGGCCTCTCCCAAGGAGATGATGCCTATCGTTGACAAGCCGATGATCCAGTACGGCATCGAGGAGGCGCTTGCCTGCCATATCAACGAGATCGTCATCATTACCGGCAAGCATAAGCGCAGCATCGAGGACCATTTCGATTATTCGGTCGAACTCGAGACCAACCTCAAAAAAAGCGGCAAGAAAAAACTGATAGAGGAGATAAACAAGCTCAACCGGATCAATATAGCCTACATACGGCAGGGCTATGCCCTCGGCCTGGGGCATGCGATATTCCGGGCAAAGCCCTTTGTACGGGACGAGCCGTTTGCCGTCATCCTGAGCGATGATATCATACCGCCGGAGGAGACGCTCCTGAAGGATATGGTCCGACTCTATAAAGACCTGAAATGTCCGATCCTCGCCCTTGAGAAGGTCCCGATGTCCGAGATCCACCGCTACGGCGTGATCGACGGGGTTAAGGAACATGACGGCGTCTTTCGGATAAACAACCTGATCGAAAAGCCGGACGCGGAGAATGCGCCGTCCGATATGGCCATTATCGGCAGGTATATCCTGACCCCCGACATCTTTGATATACTCGAAACATCAAAACCGGGAAGAGGCGGGGAGATCCAGCTGACCGACGCGATCCGGAAACTGCTGAAGACGAGGCAGGTGTATGGCTTTCTCTACAAGGGAAAACGGTACGACGCCGGGGACAAGTTCGGGTATCTCAAGGCCACGGTCGATTTTGCCTTAAGAAATCCTGAGCTTTCAAAGGCTTTCAAGGCATATCTGCTTGAGGTCACCAGGAGATTCAGGGCTTAGTCCTTTGGCCGGCAGTCCCGGTAGCATGACAGGATTTGTTAATCCATCCGTTTTCCTATACAATAAAAATATGATACTGCGTTTAAGGAGAATATATGGCTGAATCAGATAAATCACCAGAGAAGAATGATAAAGAGGTACAGATACCGGACAGTCTGCCCATCCTGCCCGTACGGGACATCGTCGTTTTCCCGTATATGATCATACCCCTGTTCGTCGGCCGGGAGATCTCCATAAAGGCGATCGAGCATGCGCTTGCCGGAGACAGGATGATACTTCTGCTGACGCAGAAGGACCTCAGCAACGAGAGCCCTGCGGTCACCGACCTGTATGCGACCGGCACGGTCGGGATGATCATGAGGATGCTCAAGCTCCCCGACGGGCGGGTCAAGATCCTGGTCCAGGGGCTTGCCAAGGCCCGGGTGAAGAAGTTTGCTCCGGCTGAGACTTTTTTCTCGGCCACGATAGAAAAGATAGAGGAGGTCAAGGCAGACACCCTCACCATCGAGGACGAGGCACTGATACGCACGGTCAAGGAGCAGCTTGATAAGGCCGTATCGTTCGGGAAGACCGTCCTGCCGGATATCATGGTCGTCATCGAGAACCTCGATGACCCGGGCAGGCTGGCCGACCTTGTGGCATCGAACCTCGGCCTTAAATCGGAACAGGCACAGGAGATACTCGAGATCACCGATCCCCTATTGCGCCTGAAACGCGTCAGCGAGATCCTGAGCCACGAGATCGAACTGCTCATCGTGCAGCAGAAGATCCAGTCCGACGCCAGGGGGGAGATAGACAAGACCCAGCGTGAGTATTTCCTGCGTGAGCAGGTAAAGGCGATACAGAAAGAGCTGGGGGACATCGACGAGCGGGCAGAAGAGGCCCGGGAGTTCAGGAAGAAGATAGAAGAGGCCTTAATGCCCGAAAAGGTCGCAAAAGAGGCCGAAAAGCAGTTAAAGCGCATAGAAAAGATGCATCCTGACAGCGCCGAGGCCGCTACCATTCGGACCTATCTTGACTGGCTCGTTGAGCTGCCCTGGTCAAAAAGCACCAAGGACAATCTGGACATCAAGATCGCAAAGAAGGTCCTCAACGATGATCATTATGACCTGGAAAAGGTCAAGGAAAGGATACTCGAATACCTGAGCGTTCGCAAGCTCAAGGACAAGATGAAGGGCCCGATACTCTGCTTTATCGGACCTCCCGGCGTGGGCAAGACCTCGCTGGGGCGGTCGATCGCCCGTTCCCTCGGCAGGGAGTTCGTACGCATGTCCCTCGGGGGCGTGAGGGACGAGGCAGAGATACGGGGACACCGGCGGACCTATGTCGGCGCCCTTCCCGGCAGGATCGTCCAGGGCATCAAACAGGCCGGCACGAACAACCCGGTCTTTATGCTCGATGAGATAGACAAGATCGGCATGGACTTCAGGGGAGACCCCTCGTCGGCCCTGCTTGAGGTCCTTGACCCGGAGCAGAATTTCGCCTTTGCAGACCACTATCTGTCCGTGCCGTTCGATCTCTCGAATGTCATGTTCATAACCACCGGCAACCTGGCAGACCCGATCCCGGGGCCGCTCAGGGACAGGATGGAGATCATCTATCTTTCCGGATATACGTCCGAGGAAAAGCTCGGTATAGCCCTGAAATATCTGCTTCCGAAACAGCTCGAAGAGCATGGCCTGACGAAGAAGATCCTTGAGATCACTGATGCGGCCCTGCTGCTACTGATCTCGCAGTATACGCGGGAGGCAGGCGTCAGGAACCTTGAGAGGGAGATCGCAAACCTCTGCAGAAAGGTGGCAAAGAGGATCGCGGAAGGAAAACAGAAGATATTCAAGATAGACCCGGCTAATCTGAAGTCCTTTCTGGGGGTCCCGAAGTTCCTTCCTGAAGAGGAGATGCTGCGCGATGAGATAGGGGTTGCCACCGGGCTTGCCTGGACCGAGGCAGGCGGCGACATCATCTATGTAGAGGCCACCACCATGATGGGCAAGGGAAGCCTGACCCTGACCGGACAGCTGGGGGATGTGATGAAGGAATCCGCCCAGGCCGCGCTGAGCTATATCAGGTCCCGGTCGGAATCTCTCGGCATAAAGGAAGACATCTTTTCGAAGACCGATATCCATATCCATGTGCCTGCGGGGGCAACGCCGAAGGACGGTCCGTCTGCCGGCATAACCCTGGCGACGGCCCTGGCCTCGGTACTGACCGGAAGGCCGGTGAGCAAGAATATCGCCATGACCGGGGAGTTGACGCTCCGCGGCCGGGTGCTGCCGATCGGAGGGCTCAAGGAAAAAACACTGGCAGCCAAGCGCATGGGTATCAAAAAGATCATTGTCCCCGGCAGGAACAAAAAAGACCTTGAGGATATCCCGAAATACATAAAGAAGGACATGGAGTTCATCTTTGCAAACGACATGGACCAGGTCCTGAAGGTTGCGCTTGTCACCGGGAAAAAATCTCCCGGCAGGAAAAAATAGCCGTTTGACGGCGCCTGCATCAGACGGTTAAGATGGAGCTTGCCGAAGCAGGAGAGAATGTTCTCTTAAAGAGGCTCAGGACAAAATTCGGCAAAATAACGCCGGGGCTTCTGGTCGGCATTGGCGATGACGCGGCGGTCGTTGCGGCATCCTCATCCCCGACCCTCATGACCACGGACATGATGGTCGAGGGTGTTCATTTTGATCTGCGCTGGACAACCCCCTTCCAGGTCGGCTACAAGCTCGTTTCGGTCAATGTGAGCGACATCTATGCCATGGGGGGGAGACCGGCCTTCCTGCTGCTCAACTTCTCTGCCCTCAGGAGCTTCACCGTAAGACAATTCGATGATCTTTTCCGGGGGATAGCTGCTGCTTCCCGGCGTTATGGCACACATCTGATCGGGGGAGACATATCCTCCTCGCCGACGCTCATGCTTTCGGCGACGGTCATCGGGTACGCATCCGGAAAGATACTCAGGCGAAGCGGGGCCAGGGCCGGAGATTACGTCCATGTCACGGGCACTCTCGGTGATTCGGCTTGCGGCCTTGAACTCCTGAAGAAGATGAAGCACCCGATACCGGACAAAAAAGTACCGGTCCCGGGCCGGGAGCTGCCGGTCGCGAATTCCCTTCCGCTCCTGCGCCGTCATGTCATGCCGGTCGCAAAAAAACCGGACAGCTTTATAAGCCGTGCAACCGCAATGATGGATGTCAGCGACGGACTGGTCCTGGATCTTTCCCGTCTCTGTTCGGACAGCAGAGTGGGCGCACGGATCTACGCGGAGAAGCTTCCGCTTTCACGGGAACTGATCAGCGCAGCAGCATACCTGAAAAAGGACCCTCTTGATTTTGCACTGGGAGGCGGCGAGGACTATGAACTGCTCTTCACCTCGGCCTCAAAGAAAATAGCCGGGGCCTCCTGCATCGGCGAGATCACAAAGTCAGGGATCAGGGTCGTGGATCATGACGGCAGCCAAAGAAAAATATCCGGAAAGGGTTATCAGCACTTTGCATATTAGGGACAGATTCAGGCAGATACTGTCGGTCAAGGAGCCCCCTAGGCGTGTTGCCTCTGCCTTTGCCCTGGGCATCTTCATCGGCATGTCCCCGCTGCTGGGGCTGCACACGGTCCTCGGCGTCGCCATCGCGTGGGGCCTCAAGCTGAACCGGCTGGTGACCCTTATCGGCGTCTTCGTCACAAACCCCTGGACCATTGTCCCGATCTATACCTTCGGGACCTGGCTGGGCATGAAGCTCCTCGGGACAGACCATATCCTCCCTGCGATCGACTGGTCCAATATATCGCTCCGAGCGCTACTGGCCGATTTCAAACCTCTTGTTCTGCCTTTTGTAGTCGGCAGCACCCTGCTCGGCCTTGTATCCGCGGCAGTAGGGTATCTCCTTATCTACACGGCGTTGAAGAGGGACCATGAGTAAGGTCTACCTCCTGAGCCTCGGCTGTCCGAAGAACCAGGTCGATTCCGAAAAGCTGCTCAAGAGACTTGCAGAAAAAGGCATACACTATTGCGCTGACCCTGCTGCTGCCGACCTCATCATGGTCAATACCTGCGGATTCATAGAGGCCGCAAAACGTGAATCCATCAACGAGATACTGAAGGTCTCGGCCCTCAGAAAGAAGGACCGTTCAAAGAAACTGCTGGTTTACGGATGCCTTGCCAAACGGTATGGCGACGAGCTTCTGAAGGAGATCCCCGAGATCGATGCCCTCTGGGGCGTGGGGGACGATGATCAGATCGTTGACTACTGCAGCAAACAGCTTGCGGCGAAGATGGAGTCAGCCGGCAAGGACAGGTTTTCGGATAAGCCGTATGCCTATCTCAAGATCGGCGAAGGCTGCGACAGGACCTGCTCCTACTGCGTCATTCCGCAGATACGCGGGAATTACCGCAGCACCGGGCCTGACCGGATCCTGTCCGACGCCACGGAGCTCATACGGTCCGGCGCACGGGAACTGAATGTCGTTGCCCAGGACATAACCTCCTACGGCAGGGACCTCAAAGGATACGACCTAGCCAGGCTCATCACCGAACTGAACGGCCTCACGGGGGATTTCCGGATACGCCTGCTTTATCTCTACCCGACCTCGATAGACGACCGCCTGATCGAGACCATCGGCTCTTTAAGTAAGGTATGCCGGTATATCGACATGCCGCTGCAGCATTCAGAGAAGAAGATCCTTGGTCTTATGAACCGGGGCGGCAGCCGGTCTTATTTTGAGAAGCTCATCCGGAGGATCAGGTCCATCCTGCCTGAGGTGGCGATTCGCACCACCTTTATTGTCGGCTTCCCGCAGGAGACCGAAACAGATTTTGAGCATATGCTGGCCTTTATCAAAAAAATGAAATTCGACAGGCTCGGGGTCTTCACGTATTCAAAAGAGAGTGATACGGTGGCCTCAGGCTTAAAAGGACAGCTGACGAAGGCCGAAAAGCGGTCGCGCTACAACCGGCTGATGGAGGCCCAGGCCCCCATATCCCTGTCAAAGAACATGGCCCTTGTCGGCAGGACCTTCAGGGCCCTCGTGGATGAGACCGGCGACGGCATCGCCATAACACGCCTGGACTCCCAGGCACCCGAGATAGACGGCGTCGTCCTGGTCAGGGACCCCCTGGTCAGGGCTGGTGATTTTATCAACGTTGAGATCACGAAGGCCTATGACTACGATCTTGAGGGAACTGTCATTCGGTGAAAAAATTCCCCTGGCTGCATATCATCCTCTTTCTCCTGACCTTCCTGTCGACCCTCATTGTGGGGGCCCTGCACGAAGGGGTCGACCTGCTGGCCCAGCCTTCAGGGATCGTTAAGGGGATGACCTTTTCTCTCACCCTGCTGGTCATCCTTCTTTCCCACGAATTTTCACATTATTATTTTTCGCGAATGCACCATGTGGATGCCACCCTTCCCTACTTCATCCCTGCACCGACCCTCTTCGGCACCCTCGGCGCCTTCATAAAAATGAGGTCCCCGATCACGACCAGGAACGCCCTTATGGATATCGGGGCCTCGGGGCCTATCGCAGGGTTCATCATCTCGGTCATTGCAACCTGCATCGGCCTCTCCCTCTCCAGTATCACCCCGCTGGTCAAGGGGTCGGGGATGATAACCCTGGGCGATTCCCTCCTCTTTACGGGTCTGTCCAAACTTATTCTGGGAACCCTGCCCGAGAACCAGGACGTCCTGCTGCACCCGATGGCCTTTGCCGGATGGATAGGCTTTTTCGTCACCTCGCTTAACCTCCTGCCGATCGGCCAGCTCGACGGCGGCCACATCTCGTATGCGCTCCTGGGAGACCGTCATCATCTCCTCTCAAAGGTCTTCGTCCCGGTGCTTGCGATCCTCGGCATAGTCCTCTTTGAGGGCTGGCTCATCTGGGCCGTATTACTGCTGATCCTCGGCATCAAACACCCGCCGGTCATCGCCTCTGATATCCCGCTTGACAGCAGGAGAAAGGCCCTGGGCATCGCTGCGCTCATCATCTTCATCCTGACCTTCATCCCCGTCCCGATCACGGTCATCTAGCGACAGTACCGGGGAGTCCACCCGGACCAGCCGTCCGCATTTCCCCATATCCGGGGTGATATGGTATAATTACTGAAACAAAAAACAAGGAGATCCCATAATGAAGGTATTTCTCAAAGAAGACGTAAAAAATCTCGGCAGGATCGGTGATGTGGTCAATGTTGCAGTGGGGTATGCTCGCAACTACCTGCTGCCGCAGAAGTTCGCAGTCGAGGCCAACACCAAGAACATCAAGGAGTTCGAACATAACAAAAAGGTGATCCAGGAAAGGGCTGCCAAGGTCATGGGCGCAAACAAGGCCGAGGCGGAGAAGCTTTCAGCCGTGACCCTTACGCTGCGTGCCAAGGCAGGCGAAGAGGACAAGCTCTTCGGCTCCGTCACCACCATGGATATCGCCGAGGCCCTGAAGGCCGCGGGCTTCGATATCGACAAAAAGAAGATCGTCATCCCTGAGCCGATAAAGAGACTCGGGAACTTTACCGCGGAAGTGAAACTGCATCACGATGTATCTGCAACCATTGCCCTTAACGTCGTCCAAGAATGAAGGAAATTGCATCAACCCTTGACAAACTGCCGCCTCAGAACATCGAGGCAGAGCAGTCTGTCCTGGGCGCAATCCTCATCGACAACAGCGCTCTCACCTCAGCCTTAGAACTTCTTACCGAAGAATACTTTTACCGCGATTCACACCGCAGGATCTTCAATGCCATGATCGAGCTCTTCGACAGGAACGAGCCGATCGACATGATCACGCTGACGGACCAGCTCAAGAGAAAGAGCGAGCTCGATCAGGTCGGCGGGGTCCAGTACCTCACCTCCCTGGTCTCGATGATCCCGACCTCGGCGAATATAAGGTACCACTCAAAGATCGTCAGGGAAAAGGCAATGATCCGGGGGCTGCTCCATACTGCCACGGATATCGCCCGGAACGTCTACGAAAGCGATTTCGATGCGGAAGAACTTATCGATTACGCAGAAAAGCAGATCTTCGACCTTTCGGACAAGAGGATAAACGTCTCCTTCTCCACGCTCAAGACGGTCATCAAGGACAGCTTCCATATGATCGAGCAGCTCTATGACAGAAAAGAGACGGTGACCGGCGTGCCGACGGGCTTCAAGGAGCTTGACGAGATGACGACCGGTTTCCAGAAGAGCGACCTGATCATCATCGGCGGCAGGCCTTCCATGGGCAAGACCGCCTTCAGCCTTAATATCGCCCAGCATGTCGGTGTGGAACTGAAGGAGCCGGTGGCGGTATTCAGCCTTGAGATGGCCAAGGAACAGCTTGCCTTCAGGATGCTCTGTTCAGAGGCAATGGTCGATTCCAATTCCATCAGGAAGGGCTTTATCAAAAAGGACGACTGGCATAACCTGACCGCTGCAGCGAGCAAGCTTGCCGAATCCCCGATCTTTATCGATGACTCCTCCGCCATAACCATCCTTGAGATGAGGGCCAAGGCCCGACGCCTGAAGGCCGAGCATGGCTTGAGCCTGATCGTCGTGGACTACCTCCAGCTCATGCGGGGCCGGGGCAATACCGAAAGGCGCGAGCAGGAGATCTCCGAGATATCCCGATCGTTAAAGGCCCTTGCCAAGGAACTGCGGATCCCGGTCATAGCGCTCAGTCAGCTCAACCGCGGGGTCGAGACGAGGACCGGCAACAAGAAGCCGACCCTCGCCGACCTCAGGGAGTCCGGCGCCATTGAGCAGGACGCCGACGTCATCATCTTCCTTTACCGTGACGAGGTCTATAACAAGAACAGCCCTGATAACAAGGGCAAGGCCGAGATAATTATCGCCAAGCAGAGGAACGGCCCCACCGGCGAGATCCCGCTTACCTTTATCTCTTCCTGCACGCGCTTCATGAACTACACCGATGTCAAGTACCATGACATCGAAGATGATACCTTCTGATCTGAGGAGTCAGGGATGAAACGAAGCCCCGCCGTCGCCGGACAGTTCTATCAGGGTAACGCCGCCCGTCTGACAGAGCAGGTCGAGCAGTATATGGTCAGGGGTACGCCGACCGAAGAGGTCATCGGCATGCTCTCGCCCCATGCCGGCCTGATCTATTCCGGCCATGTTGCCGGCGCTGTTTTTTCTGCGATTAGGATTCCAAAGACCTTTATCCTGCTCGGCCCGAACCATACCGGTCTCGGCCCGCATATCTCCCTGATGGACAGCGGCGAGTGGGAGATCCCCACCGGTCTGCTCCAGATCGACAAGAAACTCGCCTCAAAGATAGCCCTGGCAAATCCGGCTGTTACGAGAGATTCCCAGGCCCATCTTTTTGAGCACTCCCTGGAGGTCCAGCTGCCCTTCATCTCCTACTGTTCCCCTGATGCAAAGATAGTCCCGATAGCCCTGCTTGCCGCCACCTATGACGACTGTGTGGGGCTTGCTGACAGCATCTCAAAAGCGGTGAAGAGCGTCGACTACCCGGTCGTCATCCTTGCAAGCTCTGATATGAGCCATTACCAGCCCGACACCGTTGCCAGGCAGAAGGACAAAAAAGCGATCGACCGCATCCTCGACCTTGACCCATTGGGGCTTTATGAGACCGTCTTGAAGGAGCGGATATCCATGTGCGGCTATCTGCCGGCCACGGTCATGCTTGCGGCGGCAAAGATGCTCGGCGCGGGCTCTGCACGGCTGGTAAAATATGCGACCTCGGGAGAGGTCAGCGGGGATTACGACAGCGTCGTCGGCTACGCCGGTATCATCGTCAAATAATCCTTAAACGCCGCCCTTCCTGCCTCTCTTTTCTTTCATCTTCGAATCGAACCTGTCTTTATTGATGATGAACCGTTCATGCCGTCCCTGTGAGATCAGGTCCAGACCGTCGTGGGCCTCCACTTCAAATACCAGCCGGCGTCCGTCAACCTCGATGAGCTTCACCTTTGCCGTTACGTCGAAGCCTGCGGGGGTTGCAGCAACATGGCTGACGTCAATATGCGTGCCGACGGTCTGCTCAGCAGGCCAGTCAAGATACGGATTTATCGCCTTGATGCAGGCCCATTCCAGCAGCCCCACCATATAGCCGGTTGCAAATACCTCCGGCATCTCCCTGAACTCGGCCGACTCCGGGTAGAGCGCCGGCACGGTCTTCGACTCGGGGATATGAAATTTGAATTCTGACTCAATCCCTGGCTTTAAGGTCTCCTTCATAACGTCTCCTTTCTGATCAGCCCTTTTTCTTCTTTGCCTCGTCCCAGATGGCGTCCATCTCTTCGAGAGACATGTCAGAGAGGTCCCTGCCCTGCTCTTTTGCGGTCATCTCGATATGGCGGAAGCGTGAGATGAACTTACTGATCGTCTTTCTGAGGGCGTCCTCAGGATTGACCCCGATGAACCGGCCGATGTTGACGAGCATGAACAGTATGTCCCCCATTTCGTCCTCGATATGTTCGGCCTTATTCTCATGGCAGGCTGCCTTGAACTCCCCTATCTCCTCATCGAGCTTGAGGAGCACATCCTCAAGCCGCTCCCAGTCGAAACCGACCTTCGAGGCCCTGGCCTGAAGCTTCTGGGCCTGCAGGAGAGCCGGCAGGGTCTTCGGCACACCCTCAAGGATCGAATCCCTCTGCTTCCCTTCCCTTTTCTTATGCTCATCCCAGTTGACCAGGACCTCCGCGGAGTTCCTGACCTCGGCATCGCCAAAGACATGGGGATGCCGGCTGATCATCTTCGCGGCGATCTTCTCTATGACACCGGAGAGGTCGAAATCCCCGCGCTCGGAGGCTATCCTGCATTGGAAAATTATCTGGAAGAGCAGGTCTCCGAGCTCCTCCTTTATTGCCTGCGGGTCCTTTTCATCAATGGCCTCAAGCACCTCGTAGGCCTCCTCGACAATAAAAGGCTTGAGGGACTCCGGTGTCTGCTCTTTGTCCCAGGGACAGCCCTTTTCCCCGCGCAGAGCGGCCATGATCCTGACAAGTTCGCTGATATCCATGAGGTCTATCTTAGGAATTAGCCTTCTTATTGTCAAACAATCTCAGGTAGAATAGGCATATGCCTGATTTCCTCTATATTCACATCCCTTTTTGCGCCCGGAAATGCATTTATTGTGATTTTCTTTCCTTCCCCTATGACAGGGACCTGGCCCTAGGATACATAAGGGCCCTATGCACAGAACTAACACTGAGAAAAGAAGGATCGGGACCATTACGGTCGGTCTATATCGGAGGCGGCACCCCGACTTCATTACCGGAGGATGCCTTTGAGATGCTTTTCAATGTCCTCAGAGAGCAGTATGCCTTTTCCAGCGATGCAGAGATCACCGTCGAGGCAAACCCCGGGTCCGTTGATGCCTCAAAGTTCAGGCTCCTGGCTGACCTCGGCGTCAACAGGATCAGTATCGGGATACAGTCTTTCATCGATGACGAGCTGAAAACCCTCCAGAGAATTCATAGTTCTGCCGAAGCGGTACGCGCAGTCGAAACTGCAGAAAAAGTGGGGATCAGGAATATTTCTGTGGATCTGATGTATGGGATCCCCGGCCAAACAGCCTCCTCCTTCCAAAGGTCACTCTCGACGGCATGCTCCCTGGCCCCGGTCCACATCTCGACCTATGAACTGACCCCGGAGGAAAGAACACCGCTTTTCAGCGAAATAAGGTCCGGGAAGCTGCTCCTGCCGGAAGAGGAGGAGGTCATCGGGATGTATGCCTGTGCCATAGACTATCTCACCAGCAGAGGGTTCAGTCACTATGAGATCTCGAACTTTGCCGTCCCCGGATATGAGAGCCGGCATAACCTCAATTACTGGGACCGGGGGGAATACCTCGGGGCCGGCGCAGGGGCGCACAGCTTCAGAGGCGGAAGCAGGGCAAGAAATACCTCTGACATGAACAGATATATCCATGACCTTGAACGGTCAATACTGCCGGAGGAAGATTCTGCGATCGTGTCGCCTGAAGAGGCACTGGAGGAATTGATCTTTCTCGGCCTGCGAAAGACTCAGGGGATTGCTCTCTCCGCGGCAGAGGCCCTTGGAACAGACTTAGTGAGATCTTCCGGAGAACTGATCGAACAGGGGTACCTCGAAACGGACAGCCGCTTTATCCGGCTGACCGATAAAGGGTTGGTCCTCTCGAACATGGTCATCGTCAGACTCATGAAGGAGCTGGGGTTGTAATGACCCGTCCCCGGAATTATTAACCCGGCAAGCAAATAGTTTAACTTTGTCATTCCGGCTTGTCCGGAATCTCTTCGAAAACAAAGAAAGATCCCCGACAAGCGGGGATGACAGATTGGGAAAATTCAATTGCCGGGTTAATAGTTGAGTGAACAAAAGACCCGTCTACCCGTAGAGCTTTTTGATCAGCCAGGCCATATTCTTGCCGAGGTCCCTGAAGGTCCTCATCCCTTCTTCGTCGTTGAGAATCTCACCAGGCGTCCTGCCTATGCCGACGTTCCAGTATGACGAACCCGGAACGATCATCTCCCCGATACCGAAAAAAAGGTTGATGTTCTGATAGACGTTGACCCCCCCGGCCCTCCTGGCCGCCACGACCGCAGCGCCAACCTTGCGCGAAAAAAGGTTGCCGTTCGCCCTCGAGACGAGCCCTGTCCTGTCGATCAGGGCCTTCACCTCTGTCGAGACATTCGCAAAATAGGTCGGGGAGCCGATGATGATGCCCTCAGCCGGGAGCATCCGTGCGATGAAATCATTGAGGTCGTCCTTCTGGATGCATCGGTTGTCCTTTGTCTCAAAGCATTTGAAGCAGGCGCGGCAGCCCCTGATCTGTGCACTGCCAAGCTGGATCAGCTCCGTGTCGAGGCCTTCCTTCTCCAGTTCCTCAAAGACGGTCCTGATCGCGTGATACGTATTGCCTTCTTTCCTCGGACTGCCGTTAAAAGCTATAACCCGCATAGAGGTCTCCTTTATGCTCCCAGTATTTTCGCTATTTTATCACACCAGCGCTGGATTTTATTCAGCAGGCAGTTCTTATGCAAGGCCGCTTTTGATGCTGAACCGCTCGAGGTCAACGCCTATTATGGCCGCTGCCTGCCTCCATCGATCATTGACAGGGACATTGAATATGAGATCAGGTTCGACAGGGGCGACCAGCCAGCTGTCGGCCATCAATTCCTCTTCAAGCTGGTTTGCTGTCCAGCCCGCAAATCCCAGGGCAAAGAAGAACTTCGAAGGGCCCCTCCCGGCAGCGATCTCCTGAAGGATCTCCTTCGAAGCGGTGACAGCAAGGCTTCCGGCTATCTGCAATGTCCCGTAGCGCTTTTCGAACGGGGAATAGATGACATAGCCCTGCTCGGGGCGCACGGGTCCCCCATAGTGGATAGGCATATCCACCGCGCTTTTTTCAAGGGCAAACGCCTTCAGCAGCGGTCTGAAGCTGTTCATGAGGACCCGGTTGACGATAATACCGAAGGCACCTTCCGGTGAATGTTCACAAACGAGTATCACGGTATGCCTGAAGTTCGTGTCTTCAAGTCCCGGGACTGCAACAAGAAGTTTTCCTGAAACGTCATTGATAAGCATCCTTTAAAAAATATAGCACTGTTTGCTTGCAATGTACAGTCTTCATCCATTAATATTTTTTTACGTGAAGAGCATGCCCCTGATACCCCTGATCGACACCCACTGCCATCTCGAGATGAACGAGTTCGACCCTGACAGGCCTGAGGTCCTGCACCGGGCCGCTGATGAAGGGATTGTGGCGATGATAACGGTCGGATCAGACCTTGACAACAGCAGAAAGGCCATGCAGCTTGCCGCTGACCATGCACCTGTCTACGCCTCGATAGGGGTCCATCCTCATGCTGCTGAGACCTTCTCCGCTGAAGCATCGGCGAAGCTGCTGGAATGGTCGGCGCATCCCAAGGTCGTCGCCATCGGGGAGACAGGCCTCGATTATCATTACAACCGGTCGCCGAAGGAGGTCCAGGCACGGGTCTTCCGGGAGCATCTTGAGATAGCAAAGAGCAGCGGCCTTCCGGCCATCATTCACAGCCGCGAGGCGGCTGAGGACACCATGCAGATCCTCAGGGAGTCCGGGCTGAGCCACGGGGTGCTCCATTGTTTTTCAGGGGACAGGAAAATGGCCTCCGATGCCATATCCAACGGATTGCTCATTTCGATAGCCGGGCCGGTCACCTTTAAAAAATCTGCCGCTCTGAAAGAGATGGCCCGCCTTATCCCTGAT
>SCQH01000087.1 GCA_004321925.1 Nitrospirota bacterium
GCCGGCCTTTGTGGCCCTTTTTGCCGAGGCGATGCGGGAGGGCGGGGTAGCGCTGGGATTGCGGCAGGAGGACGCTGCCGAGCTTGCCGTCCAGACTATCCTCGGCACGGCACGGCTCCTCGATACCGGTATGGCCCCTGAGGCGCTCAGAAAGATGGTCACCTCCCCGGGAGGCACTACCGAGGCAGGGCTCAGGACCTTTGCCGAACGGGATTTCGGCGGTCTGGTCGGGGATGCCCTGCGGTCGGCCCAAAAAAGGGCTGAAGAGCTGGGTAGGACCGCATAATGTTCGTTTTGGGCGATCTCATCGTTTCTGTTGCGCGGATCATTGATCTGCTCCTTGATATCTACAAGTGGATCATCATCGGTGCTGCCCTTATCAGCTGGGTCAATCCCGACCCCTATAACCCGATCGTCAGGTTTCTCTATAAGGTCACCGAGCCGGTGCTGAGACCGATACGCCGGATGATCGGACACCGGCTCGGCCCGATAGATATTTCCCCAATTATCGTCATTCTTGGTATCATATTCATTCAGTCGTTCCTGATACGGTCATTGATAAAAATCGGTTATAGATTTGGAGGAGGCTAGCTATGAGAATAACACCGCTTGATATCCAACAGAAGAACTTCCCGATGAAGTTCAGGGGGTTCGACGTTGAGGAGGTCTTTGCCTTTCTCGAGGTGATACGCGAGGAGATGGAAGAGCTCCTGCGGGAGAACGCGACGCTGAAAGAGGGTGTGCAGAGGGCGGAAAACCATGTCAGGGAATACAAGGATATGGAGACGACCTTGCGGGAAACGCTGGTTACCGCCCAGCAGATGGTCGAAGACTACAAGACGAACGCCCGCAAAGAGGCTGAACTGCTGATGAAAGAGGCGGAGCTGAAGGCCGATACCCTTATCAAGGAGGCCCAGGAGAAGGTCATCAAGATACATGAAGACATTGTGGACCTTAAAGGGGTCAGAAGACATTTCAGGGAAGAGCTCAAAAGACTGATAGAGAACCATACGCGCATGCTTGAGTTCGACGCATACCGCGAAGGCGAGAACAAGGAAGAGGAACCGGCGGAGTGAGTTCGCCTGAACGACAGAAGGCGCTCAAGGGCATGAAGGATGTCCTGCCGCCGGACATATACCTGTGGCAGAAGGTCGAGAGGACCGCGTCCGAGCTCTTTTCTGCCTACGGGTTCAGGGAAATGAGGACCCCGGTGGCCGAGGCGACGGCTGTCTTCAGCCGTGGCATCGGGGAAGGCACGGACATTGTTGAAAAAGAGATGTACACCTTCGAGGACAAGGGGGGGCGGAGCATTACGCTCAGACCTGAGGGCACAGCCTCTGCAGTACGCTGCTTTGTCGAGAACCAGCTGCATACCCTTCCGTCCCCGCAAAAATATTATTACCTCGGCCCGATGTTCAGGTACGAACGGCCGCAATCAGGCAGATACCGGCAGTTCTACCAGATAGGCGCCGAGGTCTTCGGCTCAGCGGCCCCGGCCGTGGATGCGGAGGTGATGTCGATGCTGCGCCACTTTCTGATGCGGCTCGGACTGGGGTCGCTTAATTTTCAGGTCAACTCGATCGGCTGCGAGGAATGCAGACCGGGATATAAGCAGGCCCTGCTGGCCTATTTTGCTCCGGTGACCGGCGATCTCTGTCCGGACTGCCAGAGGAGGTACCTGCATAATCCGCTCAGGATACTGGACTGCAAGGTCCGCAGGTGTATCGAGCTCAGAAAAGATGCGCCGCGGGTCACAGAACATCTCTGCACCGGATGTGAAGCGCATTTCCGGAAGCTCCTGGACCTTCTGAAGCTCCTGAACGTCCCGTACACCGTCAACCACGAAATGGTCAGGGGCCTCGATTATTATACGCGTACGACCTTCGAAGTGACGAGCGAAGATCTCGGCGCGCAGAATGCGGTCACGGCTGGCGGACGCTATGATAATCTTGTAAGGAACTGCGGTGGTCCTGATACCCCGGCCTTCGGTTTTGCCACCGGCATTGAACGGATAGTCGATCTCCTGAAGCAGACCCTGCTCCCTCCGGAGCCTGCGCCGGCGATCTTTATCGCCGCCCTCGGGGAACAGGCGCATGATGCGGCAATGGTCATTGCGGACGGGCTCAGGGAAGAACACATCTGGGTTGAACTGGGAGAGCCGGCCGCCTCGCTGAAGAGCCAGATGCGCAAGGCAGACCGGCTTTCGTCCGAATATGTCTTTATCCTTGGCGACGATGAGCTGAACTCCGGTCTCATTTCCTGGAAAAGACTCTCTGACGGCACGGCGGGGAAGGTCTCCAGGGCCGATGTCGGGTCCTTTCTTTCAGGCAGGAGGTAGGGTTTTCCGGCATGCGGTCTGTGTTAAACTAAAGACCAGATGAAAACCAGAACGTATCTGCCGGGTATCGCCCTTGTTCTTGGTATCGCGGTCCTTTCTTATTTCCTGTCGACCATCAATGCCTCCTTCGACCCCCTGGTCATCTCTATCATCATTGCGATGCTTCTGGGCAATGTCTTTGCCCGGAAGGATTATTTTCAGGACGGCATTGAAATGGCGCTGAAGATCTTCCTGCCTGTCGGCATTGCGTGTTATGGCACGCAGCTCAGTGTCCACGAGCTCCAGGGGGCGCAGCTGCTTTCTATCCTGGCCGTTTTCATCGGGCTGTTCGGGTTTACCCTGCTTATCGCACGGACCTTCAATATCAATCTCAAGGCGTCGGTCCTCCTTGCTTCAGGGCTGTCCGTTTGCGGGGCCACGGCAATAGCGGTAATCTCGCCGCTGATCGGGGCCCGGCGCGAGGACACCTCGATCGCCATTATCTCTGTCATGATGCTCGGCCTGACCGGGATGATCTTCTTCCCCCTTGTCAGCGAGCTCCTGGCGCTGACAAAGGGGGAGTTCAACTTCCTTGCCGGGACGACCCTCCCGATGCTCGGTCAGGTGAAAGTGGCTGCCGGGAGCGTGTGTCCGGAGTGTCTGGCAGAGGCCGTAAGGATCAAGCTTATCAGGATGTCATTCCTTTTTTTCCTGGTGACCGCGGCAGTATTCATCTCAGGCAGGGAGAAGAAGACAGTGACCGTACCCTGGTTCGTCATCGTCTTTGTCCTGCTGGCGGTGTTGTCAAATGTTACGAATATCCTGCTGCAGTGGAATGAACAGCTTAAGGCCCTCAGCAGTTTCTGCCTGTCCGCGGGACTCGCCGCCCTGGGGTTTACGGTGGACTTTGATTCGATCATCGAGGAGGGAATGGTCCCTCTGGGGGCGATACTCTTTTCCTGGGGTGTCGTCATGCTCCTGATGTACCTCGTAAGGAACCTTTTCTGATGGGCAAGCGCAGGATCGTTTACCGGCTGATAGGGATGTTCATTGCATTCGCCCTGTTGATCACGGTGCCGATGACCTTTACCATTCTCACCCAGGTCAACAAGATCATTTCCGAGGAAGAGGAGCTGAAGTCCCCCGAGAGTGAGGAATATTCCAAGATCCATAAGGAATTTACCTCGAGGCTGGTAGAACAGGTCATTCCCTATGTGTTCTATATCCTGATCATGGCCCTCATGCTCTCGATGCTGTTCGCCCGGAAGATGCTGGTATCCCTCAAGGAACTCCAGCGCGGTTCAAAGGCGATCATGGACGGCGATCTCGACATCAAGCTCCAGGCGGCCGGAGATGACGAACTGGGTGCCGTCATCGGGGCCTTTAATGAGATGGCGTCATCCCTGAGGCAGAAGACCATAGACCTTCAGAAAAAGGATATCTATGTGAATGCCATGCTGGACCCCTTATGGGTCGTGGACGAGGCAAACCGGGTCACGGACATCAACCCGGCCTTCACCTCGCTCTTCGGCTACTCGCGCGAAGAGATCATGGGCGCCTCGATCTTCGATTTCTTTGACGAGCACAACGCTGCTATTGTCCGGGGCCAGCTAAAAGACCGCCGGGACCGTGGCCTCTCCTCAATATATGAGGTCAATATCATCAGCCGCGACGGTTCCTCTATCCCGGTGCTTATCAGCGGCTCGCCGATCATGACTGCGGGCGAAATCACCGGCAAGATCGGCATCTTCAAGGATTTCAGGGAGCAGCGTCAGCTCAGGAACGAACTGCAGCGCTCGAAGGAATACGTGGAAACGGTCATGGACAGCATCGAGGACCAGTTGCTGGTCATAGACAAGGATTTCCGCATTGTCACGGCCAACAAGATCGCCTTTACGAATTCGCGCGGGCCGGTCCTTGGTGAGTTCTGCTATGCCGCGGTCCATGATTCGATCAGGCCCTGCTGGGCTGAAGGGCATGAGTGCCCTGCCCAGACGGTCTTTCTCACCGGTGCGAACTTCAGGACCATCCATCAGCATATCGGCCCGGACGGCGGTAAGCGGTTCCATGAGATCGTTGCAAGCCCGATAAAGGACCAGTCAGGGAACGTCCAGCAGGTCATAGAACTCCTGCGTGATGTTACGGACAGGGTGCTCCACGAGGCGGACATATACCTCAAGAATACGGAACTGGTTACCCTCAACAGTATCTCAAGGCTCTTAAGCAGTTCGCTCAGGGCCGATGAGATCTTTTCGACCGTCCTTGACCGGATGATCGAGCTGATCAAGATGGACGGCGGCGGTCTCTTCTTCATCGATGAGAAAAAGAAGGACATGGTCTGTCATTACCACAAGGGCATATCTGATGAATATGTCAGGATGATAGGCAGGATACGGCTCGGGGAGGACATCCCCGGCAAGGTTGCCCTGACCGGGCAGATCATCACGACATCAGATATCTCAACGGACCGGAGGATCGAACGCTCGGTCATGAAGTATTCCGGCATGAAAGGTTACTGCTGCATTCCGGTCAAAGGCAAGGAAAGGATCATCGGCGTCTTCTGCCTGTTCAGTTTCAAGCCACATACCTTCACCGTTGAAGAGGAGAGCATCCTCGTCTCCATCGGAGAGATGACCGGCATTGCCCTTGAGAACATCAAGCTGTACGAAAAGATGAGGGAGCTTTATGAACATCAGCGCCAGCGGCGGGAGCAGGAGCAGGCGCAACTGCTCTCCCTGACCACGAAACTGGGGTCTGCGACAGACCTGAGATACATTTTGGGCCGGGTCATGGAGCAGGTCAGGGAGATCTGCAGTGCTGATTACTCATGGATGCTGGTCAGGGGCGGCAGCGATGACTTTCTTCTCAAGGCGTCTTCCAACCCTTCAGAAGATATCGGGCGGGTGATCTTCACGCGGGGGATAAGCTCCATTGAGGGATATGCCCTTGAAAAGAGGGCGCCGGTCGTCATTACCGATATCAGGAACGAGACAAAGTTCTTTATCCCTCCCGAGGTCAGCGGTGTCTCGTACCATTCGGCCCTTGCCGTTCCCATGCTCATCGGAGAAAAGAGCGTTGGTGTCATTACCCTCTACTATCTCGGGCTGCGTGAATTCAGGGATGAGGAGCTGCATTTCCTCCGGATCATCGCCAATATGCTGGCTGTTTCGCTGGAGAGGTACGACTATTATATCGCCTCCATCAATGAGAAAAGTCTTTCGGAGACGATCCTGCAGAGCGTTGCAGACGGTATTGTCACGGTCGATACCGGCGGAAGGATCCTGGCCGTCAATAAGTCCTTTGAGCAGATGACCGGCATTTCGCCTGAGGCGGGGGTCGGCATGCCCCTGTGCGATACGCTGAGGTATCATGATGAAAATACCGACCTCTGTCTGATCCTCGGCGAAAGTCTCCAAGCGGCGCTCGCAGGCAATAAGAACAACCGGGACGCTGTCATGATGACGCCCCGGGCCAGCAAAATATCGGTCAGGATAAGCAGTTCCCCGGTCCTGGGCCCGGACAATACGGTGACCGGTGTGGCTACCCTTATGAGGGACATCAGCCGTGAAAAGGAGATCGACGCGATGAAGACCGAGATCATCCGGTCGGTTTCTCACGGGTTCAGGACCCCGTTGTCTGCCATTGTGGGCATGACCGAGATGATCCTCGAAGGAGATATCGATGAGACAAAGGAAAAACAATACCTGAGCGTCATCCTGAGCGAAGGGATGCGGCTTTCCGATATGGTCTCAGACCTGTTGAGCATAGCGCGGATCGAAAGTGGTATGGAACGTATAAGACCTGAGCAGTTCGATCTGAAAGATTTTCTTGATGAGCTGTTGTTCTCACTCAATACCGCCATCGAAAAGAAGCAGGCTTCTGTCAGGTACGATATCGGCGGGGTCAGTGTCCTGTATGCCGATCCGGGTAAGCTGAAGCAGGTGATGCTGAATATTATCGACAATTCGCTCACCTTTTCAGACCCGGGATGCCATATAGACATACGGGTGAAAAAGAGCGATACTGATATTGAGATAGCCATACAGGACACGGGCTGGGGCATACCGGAGGAAGAGATGCCGCACCTGAAGGAAAGATTTTTTCGGGGCAGGCATGGAGAAAAGGTGAAGGGCAGCGGCCTGGGGCTCTTTCTCTGCAGTGAGATCCTCAGGCTGCATGGAGGGGGTATGGATATCAGGAGTGTTCCCGGGCAGGGGACCGGGATAACCATCCATCTGCCGCACCGGGAGATGCCATGAGCAAGGTCATTGTTGTCGACGATGAGCCGTTCATCCTCATGATGATCGAGGACAAGCTCAAAAAAGCCGGCCTTGCGGTGATAACCATCAGGGAGAGCATCCATGCCCTGGAGACGATCAGGCGTGAGATGCCGGACCTTGTCATCCTCGACTGGATGATGCCCGGTCTCAGCGGGATCGATATCTGCCGGGCCATCAAGCAGGATGAAGCGCTGAAAGGGATACCGGTCTTCATGCTGACCGCCAAGGGTCAGGACTCAGACGAGCAGCTCGGGATAGAGAGCGGCGCCGAGCGTTATATAACAAAGCCCTTCAGCCCGAAGGCCCTTCTCGAAATGGTGCAGGAGACGCTTTTACATGGCAAGTCCTGAGGGCGATCTTGCCCTGACCGTCAAAGAGCTCTCGAATGTCTATGAAGAGCTGACCCTGCTGTACCGGATGTCCGAGGTCTTTTCTTTCCTGAGCATCGATGAGATCTGCTTACGCATGGCAGAAGAGGCGGTCAATTCAATAGGGGTTGAAATGTCGGCAGTCCTCATCGCCGACGAAGGCAACCAGAACCTTCATACAAAGGCCTTCCGGGGCTGCTGGGACGACAAAAGGGTATTTCCACGGGATGAGGGGGTCATCTGGAAGGCGATAGACTCGAAAAAGCCCTCTGCCTTCTGTGCCCTTGCAGAGACGGAACATCAGGCATACTTTCCCGGACTGACCTCGCTCATGGTCTGCCCGATCCTGGGCAAGGCCCGGGTCATGGGGGCGCTGGTGGTCTCTGGTAAAGGCTCTGGCGAGGAATTCCTCTCGAGCGACTCGAAACTGCTTATGGCCATAACCTCCCAGGCTGGACTTGCCATCGAGAATGCCCTGCTCTACAAAGAACTGGAGTCGCTGCTCGTCGGCGCGATCAAGGCCCTTGTCAAGGCCCTTGAGGCCTCTTCATGCTGGACCGCAGGCCATACGGAGAGGGTAACTGAATACGCCCTTGCGATCGGCCGGACACTGGGAGTCAATGCCGACCTCCTTGAGCGGCTCAAGATCAGCGCCCTGCTGCATGACATCGGCAAGATCGCAACCCCGAAGGAGATACTGAATAAGAACGATGCCCTGGACGAGGAAGAATGGCGTGAAATTAAACGGCACCCGCTCCTCGGCGCCGAGATACTGGTGGAACTGCAGCAGTTTGAAGATATCATCCTCAGTATTAAATATCACCATGAGCACTGGGACGGCAGAAACGGGCTTTTTAAGCTGAAGCACGGAGAGATCCCCCTGATGGCCCGCATCCTGTCTGTTGCGGATGCCTTTGATGCCATGACGTCAGACAGGCCTTACCGGTCGATGATGACCAGGGACGACGCGGTCAGTGAGATAGTCAGCTGTTCAGGGACCCAGTTCGATCCTGCGGTGGTCGATGCCTTTCTTATCTGGATAAAGGGGAGCGGTCCTACCCCACAACATCAAGTTTCCTGACCGAAAAAAGCACTCCGAGCTCCCCGGCGATCTCCCTGCAGCGCTGAACATCAACGCCTTCCATCTCAACAATGGTCACCCTGACCTCAGGAATGGCCTCACGGGCATCCTTGATGAACTGCAGGACAGCCTCAAAGGCGTTCTCATAGGCCGGCCGGCAGATGCGGTCATAGGTTGCCTTGTCCTGGGCATCCAGGCTTATGGAGATGCTGTCCACCAGTCCCTTCAATTCAGGCAGGATATTCCTGCCGTGGATGAGCGCTGCCTGGCCATTGGTATTGATCCTGACCCTGCCCTTGTTCTGTTTGATCCAGCGGGCAACATCCTTTACCAGCTCGAACCGGCTGAGCGGCTCGCCATAACCGCAGAAGACAACCTCCTGGTAGGCAGAAGGATCGCCGATCGCGGTCCTGAGCTCCCCTGCTGAGGGTTCATGATCCAGCCTGAGCCGGTGCCCCTTGACATAGTCGGTCTGGAATTTAACGCAGAACGTGCAGGCGTTGGTACAGCGGTTGGTGACGTTCAGGTAGAGGCTGTTGCGTATCTTATAGGCTATCTCCGCTTTTTCGGGCAGTGCCCCGATGGAGAAGAGCCGCCGCGCGTTCAGGGTCGTGATCCGGGCGAGGTCCTCAAGGCTGATCCCTCTGAGCTCGGCGATGCATTTGGCGGTATATTTTACGAACGACGGCTCATTGCGCCTGCCCCGGAACGGCTCGGGGGTGAGATACGGCGCATCCGTCTCGATAAGCAGGCAGTCATCAGGGATAAGGCGGGCCATCTCTTTCAGAGCGGCAGATTTTTTAAAGGTG
>SCQH01000088.1 GCA_004321925.1 Nitrospirota bacterium
AGTCATGGTGTCTCTCCTCTGGTTATGTTTTTCTCGATAAATTACATTACCATTTTGAGGACACCATGACTTTAAATGTGCGAAAAATATGATACGTTATCTATTCAAAAGGTTTGGAATGTGATATTATCATGCATGAAATGGGGAAAAAGACCTGCAGGGTATACTAAATTGTTCTGTGAATAAATAAATGAAAAAAGAAGATAAAGATACCTTGCATGTAGCTCGGCTTCTCTTTAAGGCGGGTCGTGCTCAATACTGCAACGGCGATTATCAAAAGGCACTGGAATCATATCGACAAATTATTAAAGAAGGGCATCGTTACGCAGATGCCTTCTGTGGTATTGGCGTCTGCCAGAGAATGCTAGGGAATAATGAAGCAGCTGAAGCAGCAGCAAAAGAGGCACTAGAAATTAATTCCAATCATTTCGGATCACTTCAGTTACTGGCAATAATTTATACTTCTCAAAACAATGATGCACTGACATACGAATACGTATCCAAGGCTTTATTGAACGCGCCCCAATCGGTTGCCGAAATGTCGCCCCGCTTGGCAAACTTCGCAAAGAAAATAGCACGTTATACTTACAGCGGAAATCCAGAAGATTATGTTGAGGAAATGCTGGGGCTTGAAGAGGAAGATCGTATCTGGCTATCCTGGGCTCGTGAATTCAAGGAAGAATATGAATCCAAAACACAGAACAAAAGCGTCCACACCGACGCGGAATAAAGCTGGTTTGGTTTTCGGCCACGGCTTTTCCCGCGCGGGTGACGCATCACGTTAGTGCGAGGATAAAATGACGACAAAAGCAAAAATGATATTAGGTTTTACTCACCTGCTAGCTCTATTTGCCGGTGCGCTTCTCGTCTTTCTCTGGCTCGGGTTCAATGCAAAGAGAGTGATGACGGAAGGCAATGCCATGATGACCCAAATGGCGCTTATGAGTCGCTACTCGACTTTTGCTGATGTCATGCGCACAAATGGAACCAAAGAAGAATATAAAGAGGCATTAATAAACTTCCTTAAAGCTACTGATGAAGCTGTGAAACAGCCAACAACATTTTACGACAATAAAATGGCGGCAAGAGATAAAACCTTAACATATGAACGACTTTCTAGGCTCGAAAAAGAAATGGGCAATAACACAAAAGCTGAGGAATACATTAAGCTCGCAACGGACAACTGTAATAATGGCGGCTTTAAGAGTTGCTCGCCTGAATACATCACAATGATTTCGAAGAAACTTGAGGACAAGGCCTTCAATAATACAACGGAAAAGAAATGAGGCACTAACAATTTTATCGAGCCGCCCGGTGATAAACCCGGTTTGGTTTTCATACTTCGGCTGGTTGCGCCAGCGAGTTATTTAAGTCGTCATCTCATAAAGCAGACAATTGACAATAACTCAAAACCTGCGGTATGATATAAAGTAATACCGGAGGTTTTTATATGGGCAAGGCAAAGATCGCGATCACCCTGGATGAACAGTACATTGACCAGTTGGACACCTTCGTCAGTAAACATGTTTTTCAGAATCGCAGCCAGGCCATTCAGGAGGCAGTTAAGGAGAAGCTCGAACGGATACAACGCACCCGTCTGGCCAAAGAATGCGCAAAGCTCGATTCGGCCGTTGAACAGGCAATGGCTGACGAAGGATTGACCGAGGATCTGAGCCAATGGCCCGAATACTGAGGGGCGATGTCAGATGGGCTGACTTGAACCCCGTAAGGGGCCATGAGCAGGCAGGCTTGCGGCCTTTTTTGATCTTAAGCCATGATATTTTCAATGAGCGGTCGGGAACGGTTATTGCCGTCGCTCTGACCAGCCAACCCCAACAAGCCGGCTTTCCTCTTACCCTTGAATTGACAACCTCAAATTTACCCAAGCAGTCATGGGTAAAAATAAGCCAGATCCGGACGCTTTCCGTTGAGAGAATTGGCAAGTCAATTGGAAGAGTTTCTCCTGAGGAAATAGAGCAAGTTGTCGACGGATTGAATGAGATACTAGGCGCATAACAAATCAGTCATGCGAACTCTGCTATGAGCCGTGAAATGTGTTACCGGTGTTTTTGGCCGAAGTCTCTCTGCTGGTGCTCGTCGATCTCTCCGATCGAGACCCGTACGAAGTTCCTCATCCTGATGCATCCGAAAGAATACAAGAGGGAAAGGGCGGCTACGGGCCGCTTCACGCATCTCTGCCTGAAGAACAGTGAGATCCATATGGGCTCTGACTTCGACAACCACAAGGCCGTTCAGGAGCTGATCAATGACAGGCGCTACTTCCCGATGCTGCTTTATCCCGGAAAGGACGCCCTTGATCTTTCGGGCGGTGTCGTCCCCGCCGGATTTTTGCGAGACCGCCAGTTGCTCGTGATCCTCCTTGATGCGACATGGCGCTGCGCCAGAAGGATGTTCAACAGAAGCCTTACCCTGCAGAGGCTGCCCCGGCTCGGGATCGTGCCGGAGGAAAAGAGCCGGTATCTCATTAAGAAGCAGCCTCACGACTGGTGCCTCTCCACCATAGAGGCTGCGCACGAATTGATGAAGGCACTGGAGAATGCCGGGCTTGATACCTATGCGCGGCCTAACCAGATGCTTGACCTGTTTGCCAGGATGCAGCAGCACCAGATCAACTGCATGCAGGACCCGGCACTGCGCAATTACTGACGGTACGTAACCCGGCAATTGAATATCCCAATCTGTCATCCCCGCTTGTCGGGGATCTTTCTTTGTTTTCGGAGAGATTCCGGACAAGCCGGAATGACAAAGTTAAACTATTTGCTTGCCGGGTTAAAAAGTTCAGAGGATGCATATCAAACTCTCTTCATTGACGCAGGGGCGGGAATAAAATAAATCATCTGTGGTATCTTAATAAATCCCTTCTGATCCCTTTTCAGGGATGTATTAGGGGATTATTTTGTTGTTGCTGAAAAAAGACGATGGAGGCAGTAAAGATGAAGAAGATGAAGATGACGTTGGCTGAAAAGATATTTAAGGCACATTTGAGGGACGAGCCCTTTCCGGGCACCAAGGTCCTCGATATCGATGTCGTGATGTGCCATGAGATCACCACACCCATTGCGATCAATGACCTGGTCGCACGCGGCAAGGACAGGGTCTTCAACCCCGACAAGATCAAGGTCGTGATCGACCATGTGACCCCTGCTAAGGACACCAAGACCGCCCTGCAGGGCAAGATACTGAGGGACTGGGCGCGGCGGCAGAATATCAGGGACTTCTTCGATATCGGCCGTAACGGAGTCTGCCATGCGATCTTCCCTGAAAAGGGGTTTATCCGGCCGGGCTATACCGTCATCATGGGCGATTCCCATACCTGCACCCACGGTGCCTTCGGTGCCTTCGCTGCCGGAGTCGGGACGACCGACCTTGAGGTCGGCATCCTGAAGGGGGTTTGTGCCTTCGGGGAGCCCAGGACCATCCGGGTGAACATCAACGGGACCGTGCCTGAAGGCGTTTATGCCAAGGACATCATCCTCAGGATCATCAAGGAACTGACGGTGAAGGGCGCAACGGACTGCGTCATCGAGTTCCATGGCGACGTGGTGAAGAAGATGTCGATGGAAAGCAGGATGACGCTCTGCAATATGGCGATCGAGGCAGGCGGCACCTCCGGGGTCTGCATGCCGGATAAGGTGACGGTCAATTACCTCTGGCCGTTCATATCCACCGAATACGCCGACAAGAAGGCTGCCCTGGTCGATTTCAAAAAATGGTGGTCCGACAAGGGCTGCTCCTATGTCAGGGTGCTGGACATAGATGTCACGGGCCTTGAGCCTCAGGTGACCTATGGCTACAAGCCCGACGAGGTGAAGAATGTCTCGGAGATGGCAGGGACCCCTGTCGATCAGGTCTATATCGGCTCCTGCACCAACGGAAGGCTTGAGGACCTGAAGATCGCGGCGGCCTATCTGAAGGGCAGGACCATTGCAGCGTCGGTCAGGGGTGTTGTTTCTCCGGCGACGCCCAAAGTATTCAGCGATGCCGACAGGATTGGACTGATAAAGATATTCATGGACGCGGGTTTCTGCGTCACAAACCCGACCTGCGGCGCCTGCCTCGGCATGAGCAACGGGGTCATTGCACCGGGTGAGGTCTGTGCGTCGACCACGAACAGGAACTTTAACGGCAGGATGGGGAAGGGCGGCATGGTCCATCTCATGAGCCCTGCGGTCGCGGCAGTCACTGCCCTTGAGGGGAAGATCAGCGACCCGCGCAAATTCAGCAAGGGAGGTGCCGCATGAAGAACTTCGGCGGAAAGGTCCTGTTCCTTGACAGGTCCGACATAAATACCGATGAGATCATACCGGCGAAGTATCTGACCGAGATATCGAAGGAGGCCCTGAAGCCTCATCTGCTTGAGGACCTGAAGCTTGAGGGGTTCGATCCCTGCAGCCAACAGGTGAAGGAGGCGCGGGTGATCGTCACCAGGGCAAACTTCGGCTGCGGCTCTTCGCGGGAGCATGCGCCCTGGGTCTTTGAGGTGAATGATATCAATGTGGTCATCGCCTCCGGCTTTGCGCGCATCTTCAGGCAGAATATGTACAACTGCGGGATGCTGGCGCTGGAGCTGTCCGAGGGTGATATCAGCAGCCTCTTTGAACATAAGGACGGCGAGGCCTCGATCTCGATCGATTATACGAACAGAAGGCTTACCATAAGCTCTGCCAAAGGCAGCAGGACCCTGGATTTTCGTATATCGGAGTTCGACCGGGCGCTTGTCGAAGCAGGCGGCTGGGTGGAGTTTGCGGATGCCCGGTACTGAGCCGACAGCCGAAGAAAGATTAAAGGCGCTGGGGATAGTCCTGCCTGAGCTTCCGAAGCCGCTCGGCGCTTACGTCCCCTTTGTCAGGACCGGCAATCTCCTCTACCTGAGCGGCATGCTGCCGCTGAGGGAGGGCAGGCTCATCCAAACCGGCAGGGTCGGCGAGACAGTGACGCTCGAAGAGGCGGTCGTCTGCGCGCGCACAGCAGCGATCAATGCCCTGGCTGTCGTAAAGGCTGCGCTGGGGGACCTCAATAAGATGAAGCAGTGCGTCAAGGTCTCGGGCTTTGTCGCCTCGGCCCGGGATTTTTATGACCAGCCGAAGGTCATCAACGGGGCGTCTGAACTGATGGCAGAGGTCTTTGGCAAGGCAGGTCTTCACGCGCGGGCAGCGGTAGGGGTCCCGGTGCTCCCGCTCAATGCGCCGGTCGAGATAGAGTTCATCTTTGAGGTGGCTTCCTAGACGTGGAGCTTTTTTATTTCATTTTCCCGGTCTCAGGTGTACAGACATATCTCTTCATCCCGCCGCTTGTGGCCTTTGTGCTCTCTTTCTTCACCTCCATGGGAGGGGTGTCGGGCGCGTTCCTGCTTCTGCCCTTTCAGATGAGCTACCTTCACTATACCAGCCCCGGTGTGAGTTCAACGAATTTTCTCTATAACGTCGTGGCGATCCCGAGCGGGGTTTACCAGTATATCAAAGACGGCAGGATGGCATGGCCCCTGACGATGATCGTGATAGCCGGGACCCTGCCGGGCGTTTTTCTGGGCTACTACCTAAGGATCATGTACCTGCCTGACCCGCGAGCATTTAAGATGTTCGTCGGCTGCGTCCTCTTATATATCGGGGTTCGGCTGCTCTATGAGTTTTCAGGAAGGGGCTCTGCCGGACAGTCAAAGGCGCTTGAGGAAAAGTTCAGGCAGAGGACCGCGCAGCTGAGACAGACACAGCAGTTCAGGGTCGCCTCCGGTCTGCCCTCAGAGGCGGTTGTCAGGACACGGTCGGTCTCGCTCAGGAAGGTCGAGTATGAGTTCTGGGGGGAGATATTCTCGTTCAGCACCCCGGCCATGTTCATCCTTGCCCTTATCGTTGGGGTCATCGGCGGGACATACGGCATCGGCGGCGGGGCGATCATCGCACCGTTTTGTGTCGCCATATTCAAGCTCCCGGTCTATACGGTCGCCGGTGCCGCCCTGATGGGGACCTTCCTGACCTCGATCGTCGGCATTGTCTTTTATACCCTGGTGCCGATCAAAGACGGCATTGCGACCTCTCCTGACTGGCTGTTGGGGTTCCTTTTCGGGATAGGCGGTTTCGGAGGCATGTATCTCGGGGCGCGTGTTCAGAAGTATATGCCCCAGAAATTTATCAAGCTGCTGCTTGGGGTGCTCATTGTGTATGTTTCGTCAAATTATATCATCCAGTTCTTCAGGTAGGCGGAGGAGAGAGAATGCTGATCGGGATATTATCCGACACCCACGACAACATGCCGCAGATACAGAAGGCGGTCGATCTGTTCAACGCGCGGAAGGTTGAGCATGTGATCCATGCAGGAGATTTTGGCGCCCCCTTCACCTTTCGGATACTGAAGCACCTGCAGTGCGAATTTACCGGTATCTACGGCAACAACGACGGTGAGAAGCTGCTGCTCCAGAAGCTGTCGAAGGGCCGTGTCTTCAAGCAGCCGCATATCTTCGAGCTTGGGGGGAAGAAGATCGTCGTCATCCATGAGCATCACCTGGCCGGTTCCCTGGCAGCAAGCGGCCATTACGATATGGTGGTCTATGGCCATACCCACGAGCCCGAGATACGGACCGAAGGCAGGACCCTGGTGGTCAATCCGGGCGAGGCAGGCGGATGGCTCTATGGCCGGTCAACGGTAGCCCTTGCCGACCTCTCCTCCATGACGGCAGAGATCATCGACCTCAACGCCTGATCTCTCCGCGCCTGTTCCTGCCCCTGCCTACAGCGTGAAGGCCTCTCCCTTTGAGGGGACATGGGTTCTGCACTTGAAGCGTTCATCTATGAGCTTCTGAAAGTCGAGCGAGGCCTTTTCCTCGCCATGCACGATGAATATCTCCGGGGCCTTCTTAAAACGCGAGATCCAGTCCAGAAGTTCGGTCTGATCAGCATGGGCAGAGAAGCCGCCGAGGGTATGGATGCCGGCCCTGACCACGATATTCTCGCCGAGCACCTCAACGTATTTCGCGCCGTCTATGATCTGCCTCCCCAGTGTGCCCTTTGCCTGGTAGCCGACAAAGACGATGCTGGACTCTCTCCTCCAGAGATTATGCTTGAGGTGATGCTTGATCCTGCCGCCTTCGCACATGCCGGAGCTTGCTATGATGATCGCCTCTTTTCTGATCTTGTTGAGCTTTATCGAATCCTCGATCCCGGTGGTGAAATGGATCCTCATGGCGTCGCTGCTTTCGGTCGTAAAGAGCTCGCGCGCCTCTTCGTCGAAATAGTCCTCGTGGGCCTTGTAGACCCTGGTGATGCCTTCGGCCAGCGGGCTGTCAAAATAGACATTGATCCGGAAGAGCCTGTCTTCCTTCACAAGCTTGTTCAGGATAAAGAGCAGGTCCTGTGTCCTGCCGAGTGCAAAGGAGGGGATGATCACGTTGCCGCCTCTTTTAAAGGTATTCCTGATGACCATAACGAGCTCCTCGGTAGATGCCTTCATGTCCTTATGGTTCCTGTTGCCGTAGGTCGATTCAATGGTGAGATAGTCGGTCTCTTCGACGAAGACGGGGTTGTTGACGATCGGGTTCTCCTTTTTGCCGATGTCCCCGGAGAAGACGAACTTTCTTTCATGTTCACCCTCTTTGCACCAAAGTTCAAGCGTGGCCGAGCCGAGGATATGTCCGGCATCAACGAACCGGTAGGTTATCCCCTCGCAGAGCTTCTCGACCTTTCCATAGTGTTTCCGGCTGATGAGGGGGAGGACCCTGTCCACATCCTTTCTTACGTAAAGGGGTTCTTTGAGGGGCTGCCCGGTCCGCAGGGCCTTGCGGTTGTACCATTCGGTGTCCGATTCCTGGATATGCGCCGAGTCATAGAGTATCAGTTCAGCGATGTCCGCAGCAGCGGCGGTGGTGATGATGCTGCCCCTGAAGCCTTCCCTGACCAGCCTCGGGACAAGGCCGATATGGTCGAGGTGCGAATGGGTGAGGAAAAGGCAGCGTATAGCGGAGGGCTCGAACGCAAAGACCGTTTCGTTGACCGCGTCCGCATCCGGACCCTGGAACATGCCGCAGTCGATGAGGACCTGCTGGCCGCCCACGGTCAGCTGAAAACATGAGCCGGTGACCGTGCGCGCCCCGCCAAGAAATTTAAGCTCCATCTCTTTCCCCCCTTTATCCGTATTATACAAAAAAAAAGCCCCGTCATTGCTGACGGGGCCTGGTACTTTATGATCGCGCTGCCGATATTACAGTCTGTACTGAAGCTGCCACCTGAAGAAAGAGGCATTGTCGGAGGCCGAGGTGTAATAGCTGCCCGGAATGAAGTATTCGAGCTGCACCATGGCATCAAGGTTCTTCGAGAACTTGTGGGTCAGGATGGCAGTCGGCAGATGACCGCGGGACTTGCCGTTGTTCGTGAACAGGGCATTGCTGAGGCCTGACTGCTCAGGAGCGAAGAGATACTGATAGGCCAGGTTGAGCCTGGTCTCGGGCGAGAAGTTCAGGCTGACCGTTGCCTTGAGGATCTCCATGTTCGTCCAGTACCCCGGCATGCCTGCGCCGCCGTATGCTGCTGTCTCGTTCAACAGAGGATAGATGATGAGCTCGTTCCAGTTGGGGTTCCTTGAAAAGAGCGGGTCGAAGGTCTCATTTTCGGTCGTTGAAGGGTCATTGCCCGAGAGATAGACAAAACGCAGATCGAATTCGGGCTTTAAGGCAGCCTTCTCATACTTCCTGCTGACGAAGATGTATCCGCCGTTGCCTGTCCTGTCCACACCGTTGGCATAGTCACCGAACTGATGGGCATATTCACCGCCGAACTTCCATGAGTCGGCCGTGACCACGATCCGTGCACCGATGGTGTTGAGTTCGAGCTTGGTGACCGCTCCGAAGGGATCTTCGGTCTTGTACATATAGTAGGGTTCGATCGTGACATTGTCAGAGACCTTGCTCCTGCCGTAGATGACCAGACCCTGCTCGCGGGATGCGGTCAGGACCTTCTTGTTGTCGACGAAGAGGCCGCCTTTGACAGCCGGATGCATCGAAGGAAGATAGGTATCGGTCTTGGGGTTATTCATATAGACGACATCCAGGGTGTGGTCCTTGCTGAACCGCACCTTTGCCTTGAGCGCGTTGAAGTAGAAGGTCTTCGAGCCGTCGCCGGGTGTTCCGTCCATGATCAGGAAGCCTTCACCATAGACATCCGGGCCGAGGAAATCCTGACGGCCTATCCGGATATCGACAGGCAGGTTGAAGATGTTCTTGGCATCGAAGTACAGGTTATCGATGTCGATTTCGTCCGGGTCGAACCGGTCACGGTTGACGTTTGTTTTATAGGCAAGGAACGGTCCGTCGAAGAATTTCGCTTCATTGACGAGCCGTGCATAGACGCTGAGGTTCTCGTTGAACATGGCCTTGCCCCAGACCTGGGTCCTGAGGCGGAAGAAATTCCTGTCGGCGCCGCCGCCCGTATCGTTGGTGCTGAGGTTGACGACATCATCCCAGTTTTCCTGTCTCAGCCTGAAGGCTGCACCGTAATCTAATTTCGTCTCTGCATCTGCATACGGCACATACAGGACGGCCCCCAGCAGAACCAGCATGAATACTACCAGTACTCTCTTTAACATACGCTCCTCCGTAAAATGGATTATGAGAGAAATCTCTCTATGATAAACGTTTTTTCCCTGAATTCGTGATAATAAGCCCTATGCGCCAGGCAGTACAAATAGATTATATTTATAAGTGTATAAATAAAAATAATAAGCTATTTTGTCCTGTATAATACGGTATCTACAGAGATTTTGCAAATGGCTGCCGGTTTTCGTATACTACAAAAAATTGCAGCTGACGGGGCTCCGGAGGACGTCATCCAAGAGGAGTGATCCCAAAGGAAAAGATCCCAAAGGAAAAGATCAATGAACAGCATAATTGATTTTCATACCCATGCCTTTCCCGACGAATTGGCTGCCAGGGCCATGCGGGTCCTCGAGAAGGAGGGCGGGATAGATGCCCACCTCGACGGTAGGGTCTCAACGCTCCTGGCCTCCATGGACCGCTGCGGCGTTGAAAAGAGCGTGGTCTGTTCGATAGCCACGAAGCCGGACCAGTACGAATCGATCATCTCCTGGTCCAAAAAGATCATGTCTGACCGTATCCTGCCTTTTCCCTCACTGCATCCGGACGACCCCGGCTATAGCGACAAGATCCGGAGGATCAGGGACGAGGGCTTTAAAGGCATCAAGTTCCATCCCTATTACCAGGACTTCACTATCGACGACGAGCGGGTCTTTCCGCTGTATGAAGAGATCACGAAGGCAGGACTGCTGGTGCTGATGCATACCGGTTTTGATTTTGCCTTTGACCGCGAAAGGATCGCCGACCCGCAGAAAATCCTCAATGTGGTCGCGCGCTTCCCCGATCTGAAAATAGTCACCTCCCATCTCGGGGCCTGGGACGACTGGGATGAGGTCGAGAGGCTGATAGCCGGCAGGAACATCTATATGGAAATATCCTATGCCCTGGACCTCCTGACCAAAGAGAGGGCGAAGGAGATCATACTCAAACATCCGAGGGAACTGATACTCTTCGGCACCGATTCCCCCTGGACCGGACAGGAGGCCACGCTGTCGCTCTTCCTGAACCTTAAGCTGGGTGAAGAGATGGAACGGCTCGTCCTTTACGAAAATGCCGCACGGCTCCTGAACTCAGTTTAGGGTCAGATGGAGGGCATCACCAAGAAAGAGATCGGCGTAATCCTCGATTCGACCTATGACGGCATGATCGCCGTGAACCGTTCAGGGGTCGTGACGCTCTTTAACAGGGCGGCCGAACGGATCACCGGGCTCCCGGCTGCCTCGGTCCTCGGCAGGCCGGCGGTCGAGGTCATCCCCAATACCCGCCTGCATCTTATCCTCTCCACCGGTGAGGCTGAGCTGGCCAGACAGCAGGACCTCGGGAATATCACGATCATCACCAACAGGGTCCCGGTCAGGGATGCGCAGGGCGCGGTCATCGGGGCGGTGGCGGTCTTCCGGGACATCACCGAGATCAAGAAGCTTTCGGGCCAGGTCTCAGACCTCTGGAACGTCCGGAGCCTGCTTGAGGCGGTCATCGAGGCCACTGCCGACGCCATATCCGTCAGCGACGAAAACGGCAATACGATCATCGTCAATCCCGCCTATACCCGGATAACCGGCCTGCCGAAGGAGGCCGTTATCAACAAGCCGGTCACCGTCGACATAGCCGAGGGAGACAGCATGCATATGCAGGTCCTCAGGACCGGCATGGCGGTGAGGAACGTCCGCATGAAGGTGGGGCCTGCCGGCAAAGAGGTGATCGTCAATGTTGCCCCGATCCATGTCGACGGCAGCATAAAAGGCAGCGTCGGCATCATCCATGACATCTCCGAGATCATAGCCCTCACCGAGGAGCTTGCCCATGCCAGGAAACTGATACGCCAGATCAGGGCGCGCTATACCTGGGACGACATCATCGGCAACAGTCCGTCGATCGATCTGGCCAAGGAGCAGGCCAAAAGGGCTGCGGCGACCCCTGCCACGGTCCTGCTGCGGGGGGAGAGCGGCACCGGCAAGGAGCTTTTCGCTCACGCGATCCATAACGCCAGCAAGCGGAGGAAGGGCCAGTTCGTCAGGGTGAACTGCGCCGCGATCTCCGAGAACCTGCTCGAGAGCGAGCTCTTCGGATATGAAGAAGGGGCCTTCACCGGCGCTATGAAGGGCGGGAAGAAAGGCCTCTTCGAAGAGGCAGACGGCGGGACGATATTCCTCGATGAGATCGGGGACATCGGCATGCCGGTCCAGACCAAGCTCCTGAGGGTGCTCCAGGAAAAGGAGATCGTCCGGGTCGGCGGCACCAAGCCGCTGAAGATCGATGTCCGGGTGATCGCTGCCACCAATGCCGACCTTGAGCAGAGGATGCAGGCAAAGCTCTTTCGGGAAGACCTTTATTACCGGCTCAACGTCATCCCGATCTTTATCCCGCCGCTGAGGGAACATAAGGAGGACATCCGGCTGCTGGCCGGCCATATCATCTTCCGCCTTAACCAGGAGTTCGGCAGGGAGGTACAGAGGATATCCGAAGCTGCTCTGGAGGACCTTCTCTCCAATGACTGGCCGGGGAATGTGCGGGAGCTCGAAAATATAATCGGCAGGGCCATGATCTCGATGCAGCTGAAGGAAACAGTGCTCGACCTGCAGCACCTGCCGCTGCTGCCGTGTGAAAAGCAACAGATGCCGCCGGTATTTTCAGGCCATGCCGCCACCCTCGAGACGGTCGTCTCAGAGGCCGAAAAGGGCGCCATCCAGAGGGCGCTGAACCAGACCAAAGGCAACCGTACAAAGGCAGCCTCCCTCCTGGGCATCTCGATGCGCAGCCTCTTTTACAAGCTCGAAAAACACGGTCTGAAGTAATGGTCCCCGGAGGTCCTCGCCTGTTCACCTGATCTGGTCAGGGAACCGTGAGCAGGTGAGCTGTCTGGGGATCTGGTGCATAAAGGCCTCAAGCCTGGTCAGTTTATTGCCTCCCTGCTGTTCTTCATAGATCAGGGTCAGAAGGGGTATGTCCCCGTAGTCAGGTCTCATGCTCTGAAGAATGCTGGTCAGCACGTTTCCATATGAGCAGTTCTGTGTGATGGCGTTGATGATGCCGCGGGCACCCTTTTCAACCGCCTCGATGACACAGCCCAAGGGCGATATTATGGCCGTGGAGAGGTCGTTGCTCAGATATTTCGAGGTTTTTTCATAGATCTCTTCGGGTGAGATATCGAAATTGTTCAGGATATCGTTCTCAAATATATGACGCACCCTCTGGTCCTGGTGCTTCAACTCCAGGTTGATCAGCAGGTGCTGGATCAGCTTCATATACTCGGACTGTTTTCTGTATTTCTTTATCCGCGACAGCATTACCAGGGGAATGACGTCGACCATGAACCGCGGGACAAAGATGACCCCATCGAGCTGTTCGATGCTGCGGTAGAGGTCGTTGTTCGCAAAGGAGTTAAGTCGTGTATAGTAATCTCCGGTGACCACGACGAATTTTTTCGGAACCGATTTGTCCATATCGATGCCGTCAAAGACCGAAAGGGCATATTCTATGCCGCTGATTATCTCTCCGCGTTCGATCCCCCTGCAGATATGATTTCTCGCGATCGTGTAGGCAATGTCCGATGCTCCCTTTACTGTTTCGTACGGCCGTGATTCGTGGAGTTTCTGCAATATCCTGTCCAGGGCAGCCATTCCGATGTACATGTCGTCAACGATCCCGACCTGCTGGATAACCGATATGTTGTCCCCGAACAACTGGTCGAAGGTGCCGATGACCGGCAGGGCGCCCGGCTGGTAACGGCTCCCCGCATAGATCGTATTCTGCCCGTACAGTTTCAGTTTGCAGTCGCCGTTCATAAACATAAAAAAGGCGGCGTTCTTCTCAAAGCCGCCGCTCCTCAACAGATTGATATAGTCACCCATCAGATTTATGAACGGTTGACACTCACCCCCGACAGCATGCTGCTTGCCCATCTCACGCACCCTGTCACCCGGCGGCGAAAGCACGACCGCTTCGGTGCCGTTGGCCCGTAATACCGCCGCAACGATATGGGCATGTTCTGAAAAATGGGGTATGTATATCGTCTCATATCTGATCGCCGGGCCTGCGGGCAGGGCCACGTTTCCGGCAGAGCTGACCGGGCTTCCCCGCCTGAAGTCCTCGACCTCGTCATGAAAGGCCTCAAGCCGGGTAAGTATCCCAGCGTCGGCAGTATGTTCGTCTATCTCGATGACCAGGAGAGGTTTGTCCCGCAAAGCATTTTCCAGGTATCTGAAGCTGGCCGGATCAGGTCCGCATCCATAGTTGGTCAGGATGATCGGGAAGAGCCTCGGATCGCTGTTGACGGTCATTGCCCCCCGGAGCATCCTGCGGTTGTAATACCACGGCATCTCCGGGTACGAGTCAGGCAGCTGCCCCGGCAGCGGTTCGATCAGGTCCGAGGGGAGGGCCTCCATGCCGAGAGACTGAAGCTTCGTAAAGAGGTTCATATTGAGTTCAGGGTCATACACGGTGTAGGGTTTGCCGAAGACGACGAATACCGTATCGTCTATGCTGCGGCCTTCAAGAAATTGTCTGCCGAGGCTGTAACGGGCCTCACGGTGTCTTTTGAAATCCTCCACGGCCGACCGGTAGCATTCCTTGAGTCTGGCCCCCTCTACGAACGGTTTTAAGGCTGCGTCGAGGAAGGACCTCTCCTGCCGGAGCGTATAGGCCAGGGAGGTCAGTTTTGCTTCATAGCCGTCTATATCATACCCGTTTGAAAGTGTCTGTGTGATCACCTTTGTGCCGAAGGCGGCGGTGATGAACTCAGGGACGCTCTGAATATAGGGACAATGCTCAACTTCCGGGCCGCCCGGCTCCCATACCGGTATATTGATGTGACCGGGGACAAAGATCGAGTCAATCCCCTTTTCGAGCAGGTCAAGCACATGCCCGCAATAGACCTTCACCGGCAGGCAGGTCTCAACAGTAACGTGAGACATCCCGCGCTCGATCAGCTGGCGTGTTGTCCGTTGCGAGGGGACGACACGAAAACCGGCGCGCGTGAAAAAACTGTTCCAGAGGGGATAATATTCGTAGTAGAGCAGTCCGCGGGGAAACCCTATGGAGCGCACCGGTTCAGCCGCTGCTGCTACCGACAGACTATGGAACCGGGTATCTGTCTCTTTAAGCAGTTCCGCCGGACTCAGCCTCTGAGGCGACTCCTGCGGGTTTCCCTCATGCCCTGTTTTTCCCTGAACGTCTCGTTCGTATTTTCCGCAGATCCCCCCGAGGAAGACCGCTGCCCCGTCTACGGAGAGTTGGTGTATAAAACACCGGTTCGGGCAGCCGGAACACTGAAAGACCCTGACCTCCCTTATATTTTCGAGGGCCCGGGGTCTGTATCCCGAAGCTGAATACTCCCTGCGCTCATATGCCTCCCTGGCGAAGAGGGCAGCCCCGAGCGCCCCGATCACTTTATGCTGCTCTGATACATGGACCGGTTTCTCAAGCAGGTTCTCAAAGGCGCTCCTAACCGCCTCGTTTGCAGCTACCCCGCCCTGAAAACTGATCAGTTTCCCGAAGGGTTTATGCTGCGCGACCCGGTCGAGGAAATTTCCGGCAACGGCATAACTGAGGCCTGCCAGGAGGTCTTCGACCGGATATCCCTTTTGAACATAATGTACCAGGTCGCTCTCCATGAATACCGTGCATTTATTGCCCAGCCTGACAGGAGAGCCTGAACTCAGCGCCAGCTCCGAAAAATCATGCTCCAGATCGATATGCAGCCGCAAGGCCTGCTCTTGCAGGAAAGACCCGGTGCCGGCGGCACATAAGCGGTTCATCTGAAAGTCAAGCCGGTTGTCCCTGCCGAGGGTGATGAATTTTGCATCCTGCCCGCCGATCTCTATGATCGTATCGCAGTCCGGAATGAGGTGCCTGGTGCCGAGCACCTGGGATGATATCTCGTTCTTTACGACGTCCGCACCCAGGACCTTCGCGCCCAGGTATCTTCCGCTCCCGGTCACTCCCATGCCGAGGACGTGCTCTGCGAAGCCCATTTTCTGAAACCCTTTGAAAAGTTCTATGAGCTGTTCCAGGACCAAGCCGTGTGTATAGCAGTAATCGCTGTAGAGGATCTCTCCCTGAGGATTAACCGCCACGATCTTCTCGCTTACCGACCCGATATCCACACCAACGAAGATGCCGGTCTCACCCGGATCGGTAGCAGACCTGCTGTCGGACGAGGCCATGAAATATTTTGTACGGGTGTCTGTTTTTTTTGAGAGGACCGGATGATATGAATCCTCATGATCGGCAGGCCTTCCCTGCTGTCCGGAGAGGAGCTCAGTTATGTCTGAAAGCGACAAACTTCTGCGGGATGGTCCTTTTTCTTGAGCCAGAAGGGCAGCCCCGTATGCTCCCATGGTACTGAAATGTTCCGGCACGATAAGCTCTCTGTCCGTTAAATTCAGCAGGTCGCAGAAGGCCTTTTTAAGGGCATGGTTCGAAGCAGTGCCGCCCTGAAAGGATATGACCGGATCCAGTCTGCGACCGCGGACAAGATTGCTCAGAAAATTCCGCGCCAGGGAATAGGCCACACCCAGGAGTATATCGGGCAGGGGGGTTCCCTTCTGCTGCAGGTGTATCATATCGGTCTTGGCAAAGACCGCGCAGCGTCCGGCTATATGGGCGGGTGCCGCCGCCTCAAACGCGACCCGGGCAAAATCCTCTATCGGGATACCCAGTCTGCAGGCCTGTTCATCAAGAAAGGCACCGGTGCCTGCCGCGCATAATTCATTCATCGCAAAGTCCTTAATTGCGGCTCGTGACGGATCTTCGCTGCAATGCTCAAGGAGGATAAGCTTGCTGTCCTGTCCCCCTATCTCGATTATGCTCATCACCTCAGGATATAATCTCTTGGTCCCCGTGGCATGACAGATTATCTCATTTTCCGCACCGGCGTTGAGGCCCTCCTGTGCGAGTGCCTTGCCGGACCCTGTTGCGATGATATTTTCAATGCGGATGTCGGGGAAATCTTTCCGGGCGGCCTCAAGGAGGGTCAGCAGTTCATATATCGGACGGCCCTTTGTTTTGGTATAGGCGTCATACACGATCCGTCCTTTTTCATCCGAAATAACGGACTTTACGCTGACGGACCCGATATCCAGACCGAGGTAAAACGGAAGGTGCATCGTATCCCTCGCTGTGAAAATGTATTTTCCTCTTCCTCTGCGGATATCCGATGAAAGGGAACGGACCGCGATACGTAAGGTGTTGAACCTCCCTATACCCGAACCTTAGCACCGTCAAAGTGGGGTGTCAAGTACACGTATTAATGGATCGAGTCTACAGATGGTTCAGGAGGGTCATTTCAAGACGGTTAAATAAAAAAAGGGTTTGCGAGATCATCGCAACCCCTTAATAATACTAATGAAATAATGGTCGGGGCGAGAGGATTCGAACCTCCGACCCCCTGCTCCCAAGGCAGGTGCGCTAGCCAGACTGCGCTACGCCCCGAACCATTTATACTAATGAACGCATCCGCGTAAAGTCAAACTCAGGGACAGATCCGGGCCTGTTGCGGCCGGGTATGGAGGATTCTGAAAAAAACATGGTATAGTCAATGATGATGAGCGTCCCGATAACCACGTTCCCCGGTGCCTGCCGTGTCTCTGATCATCATAGACGGGTATAATCTGATCGGCATCCAGCACGGCGACCTGCAGAAGGAACGCTCGGCTCTCATTGACCGTCTTGCCGCATATCGCAAGGCGAAGGGCCACGACATCACGCTTGTCTTTGACGGCTGGAAGTCCGGCGGTCAGAAGGATATGACCGAAGGCATCGCCGGCATCAGGGTCATCTATTCCCGGCTCGGGGACAGGGCCGACCTGGTGATAAAAAGGATGATCAGCGGGGACAAAAAGGACTGGATCGTCATAACCTCCGACAGGGACATCATGGCCCACGCCTGGGCAAGCGGTTCGGTCCCTGTCCGCTCGGAGGTCTTTGAGCGCTGCCTGCATTCAGCCGAAGGCTCCGGTGGCGGTGATGACGCGGCGTCGGAGGAGGATGAGGAACCTGCACATAAGGGCAGCGCCCACACCCTGTCCCGCAAGGACAAGGCCCTGCAGCGGGTCCTCAGGAAGTTATGACCTCCGGCTTTCTCCTGAGGCAAAGGACGGCAGATCTCCTGAACATCTTCTTCCTGCTTTTGCTGACGACGCTCACTGCGGTCTTCCGGCAGAAGGTCGGCAATCCGGCGCTGCCTATCCTGCTTTACTCGGGACTGATCCTCATCCAGGTCCTGCTGCTCCTCGTGAAGGAGAGGGGGAAATTCCTCCGTCTGTTCCATGCGCTCATTTTCCCGACGATCTCGATCCTGCTCATCTTCGACAGCCTCGAATGGCTTGTTCATGACATCAACCCCCGCGACATCGACCCCCTTCTCATCAAGCTGGACTATATGCTCTTCGGAGGCTATCCGACGGTCATGCTCGAAGGCATCATGGCGCCGCTGCTGACAGACCTGCTCCAGGTCGCCTATTTCAGCTACTATTTCATGCCGGTCTCCCTCGGGGTCATCCTCTACCGCAAGGGCAGGACAGAGGAGCTTGACCGGTCGCTTTTTTTTATCATGCTCTGTTTTTACCTTTCCTATGTCGGCTATCTGCTGTTCCCGGCGCTCGGCCCGAGATACACCATCGCCCACCTCCAGAGCGCTGACCTCGGGGGCCTCTTCCTTGCCGGTCCGCTGCAGAACCTGCTGAACAGCCTCGAAGGGGTGAAGCGGGACGCCTTCCCGAGCGGACATACCGGGGTGGCCCTGACCGTGCTCTGGCTGGCATGGAAATATGAAAGGAAATTAGGCTATGTCCTTGCGCCTGCATCGGCCGCCCTGATATTTTCGACGGTCTACTGCAGGTATCATTATGTTATCGACGTCATTGGCGGGATAGCGCTGGCTGTGATCACACTGCTGACAGGAGAGATCTTCTATGGATACCGCTCACAAAGAATCAATTCTGGTCGTTGAGGACGAAAAAAAGATAGCCGATATAGTCCGCGCCTATCTCGAAAGGGAGGGCTACCTGGTGCAGGTCGCCTCGACCGGCGAGCAGGCCCTCGGCCTCATGAAGGAGAGGTTCGTCCTGGTCATACTGGACCTTATGCTCCCCGACATGCAGGGGGAGGACATATGCCGCACGATCAGGGAGAATTCCGACACGCCGATCATCATGCTGACCGCAAAGAGCGCCGAAGAGGACCGCATTAAAGGACTCGGGATAGGGGCTGATGATTATGTCGTCAAACCCTTCAGCCCGCGCGAACTCGTTGCCAGGGTCAAGGCCCTTCTCAGGAGGACCGGCAAGACCAAAAAGAAGGTCTTCAGTTTCAACAGCGGCGGCCTGACGATCAATGAGAGCGACCATGAGACACTCCTCAGGGGCAAGCACGTCGTCCTGACGCCGACGGAGTTCAGGATATTGCTCTCCTTTTCAGAAAATCCGGGCAGGATATTTTCACGCGACCAGCTGGCTACCATTGCCCAGGGGTTTGATTTTGAAGGGTATGACAGGACGATCGACGCCCATGTGAAGAACCTCCGTCATAAGATAGAAAAGGACTCAAAGGACCCTGAGTTCATAAAGACCGTCTATGGCATCGGCTATAAGTTCATAGGGACGCCGGATGAGGACTAAGCTCTTCTTCGCCTTCATGACCGTCATCGTCGTCGCCCTCGTCTCGAACTTCTTATACGAGCGGCTGATGGTGCGGGACTTTGAAGACTATGTCAGCGGCACCCGGGAGGACAAGCGCTACTGGGTGCTGGCGACCGTGGAGGGGAGTTATGGGGAAGGCGCGTGGGACCTCAGGGCCCTGCATGATGCCGCGCACTGGGCGGTCATGCTCGGGTTCGATATAAAGGTCGTCGACAGCGCGGATAAGGAGATCATGAGCTCGAAGCATGCGATGTCCATGCTGACCCCCTCCATGCAGCGCAGGATGCAGGGGCTCTCGGACCCTGAGACCGCCGAGGGTGACTACGAACCCTATCCCCTCTATCTTGAGGGCCGGGAACTCGGCACTCTGTTCATCCGCCAGCTCAGGAGCGCCGCGGTCATCAGCGAGAAAGAGGCGATGTTCAAGAAGAAGGGCAGGGTCTTTCTGATCACCTCGTTCGTCCTTGCCGGGAGCAGCGCCCTGCTGCTTGCCGTATTCCTCAGTCTCTTCCTCTCGCGGCCGCTGAAGGACATGAAGAAGGCGGTCGAGGCTCTCGCAGACGGTGACTTTGGCGTACGGGTCAAGGCCGGCAGGCAGAAGGACGAACTGGGGAAGCTTGCCGCAAGCTTTAATTTCATGGCAGAGGCCCTTCAGCGGGAGGAGGCGCACCGCAAGAGGCTGACCTCGAACATAGCCCATGAATTGAGGACACCGCTTGCGGTCGCAAAGGCGAATATAGAGGCGATGATCGACGGAGTGGTCGAGGACCGGGAGGCAGGGCTCGAGAACGTCAGGCTCGAGATCGAGAGGCTTATCAGCCTTGTCGAAGGGATAGAGGACATCACCAAGGCAGAGGCGAGCTTCTTTGTGAAGAGCGCATACACGGAGCTCGACCTTCCTGAATTCCTCGGCGCTATTGTGACAAAGCTCATGCCGGTGGCTGCTGAAAAAGGCCTCTCCCTGAGCCTTGCCGAAGGTCCGCAGCTTACCGTTCCGACGGACATGGAGAAGCTTGAAAGGATAGTCCAGAACCTCCTGACCAATGCCATAAAGAACACGGTCACCGGGGGTATCACGGTTTCCTTCGGCCGGTCAGGCGACCTCTTCTTTGTCGAGGTAAAAGATACGGGCCGCGGCATATCCGAAGAGGAGCAGGCACTCGTCTTTCAACGGTTCTACCGGGGCGGCGAATCCTCCGGCATCGGCCTGGGGCTTGCGATCGTCAGGGAACTGGTCGAGGTCATGGGCGGGAGGATCGAGCTGCAGTCAAAGGTGGGGGAGGGCTCGGCCTTCAGGGTCTGGCTGCCTGTTGCCGGCCATTAACATGGAAATTCCCTCTAAAAAAACAAAGGACGGGATACAGATCAGCGTCAGGGTGGAACCGAGGTCTTCCCGCAGGGCTGTCTCCGGGCTCAGGGGAGATGCCCTGAAGGTGAAGCTCACGGCTCCGCCGGTCGGCGGGGCGGCGAACGAGCAGTTGATAGAGATCCTCTCGGAGGCCTTCGGGATAAGAAGATCCGACATCTCGATCATCAGGGGGCATTCCTCAAAGAACAAGGTGGTCGGAATCTCCGGCCTGAGCAGTATTTCCCTGAAGCCGTAACCCGGTCTTTCTTCATATTTTCTTCACGATGATGCATTATGCTTAAACTACCATGAAGAAGATGAAAGATGCCGGCCTGCCGATGATACTGACTGCAGCCGTGATGTTCTCAGTTGCCGGAGCAGTTCCTGCCTCTGCCTATCCGGAATATGTGACTCCCTACGGTGCATACTGCAAGGACTACAATAACTATGGTGCATGCAAGGAGGGACTTCCCCAGCACGAGGCCATGAAGGCTATCGACCGGTTCTACCGCGAGAGGGGCTACCGGGTCGGCACCTTCAGCTTCAGGGGACGGTTCATCGAGGTTGATGTCTACCGGCATGACCGCCAGGTGGACAGGGTCATCTTCGACCGCAAGACAGGAAGACTCAGATCTGTTTATTAACAATTAAAAAGGAGAAAAAATGATGAAAAAGCTGTTGATGCTGTTCGTTGCAGTGGTTATGGTTGCAGGTATGAGCGTGGGGTCCGATGCCATGATGAAAAAGGGCAGGGGCGGCCACGAGATGGGCAAGGGTATGGGCCACGGGGCAGGGATGTGCAGCGAGCAGATGATGATGGAAAAGTTCAAGGAACTCGGCCTGGACGATAAGCAGAAAGAGACGGTCAAGGCGATCAAGCTCCGCATGAAGAAGGATGAGATCAAGAGGAACTCTGATATTGACATTGCGAAGATCGAGCTTCAGGAGATCGTCGGCAAGGATGTTGTCGATCTTGCGGCTGCAGAGGCTAAGGTAAAACAGCTCCATGCGATGAAGGCTGATAAGGCGATCGCTCATATCAAGGCCCGCGAAGAGGTCAAGGCTACCCTTACCCCTGAGCAGAAGAAGAAATTCAGCGCGATGCACGAGATGGGCTGCATGGAATGCGGCATGGGCGGCGGCAAGGGAATGATGAAGCACGGTAAAGGAATGAAGGGCGGCTGCGACAAGTGCGGCATGATGAAGGACGCGGACGGTGATGAAAAGCCGGGCACTGATCCTCATGCCGGCCACAAAATGCAGAAGAAATAATCCGTCATAAAGATACTATTGTTGTGGCAGGCAATAGAGCCGTGGGAGCAGACGCTGATGTCTGCTCCCTTTTTTTGTCCGCTTTAACAGCCGTGAAACGCAGATCGTAGAACGTTAGGTGTAAATCGTGAAATGTGAGGTTCAACGGAATTGAACTTGCTGCGAAAACCCATGCCGATAACCCGGCGAAATCCCTCAGGGCTGCGCTCCCGGAGGCTACGGATAGGGTATAATAATCAATTACGCAATTTAAAAGGAGATCTATATGTCAACAGTCGTAAAAGAAGGCGATACCGTACGGATCCATTATGTCGGGAAGTTGGAGGACGGGACGGTCTTTGACTCTTCCGAGGGAGGGGCGTCTCTGGAGTTGAAGCTTGGCCAGGGCGAGTTCATCAAGGGCCTCGAAGAAGGGCTCATCGGCATGAAGGCAGGCGAAAAAAAGACGATCCATATGACCTGTGACAAGGCCTATGGTCCTCACAACAAGGAAAGGGTCTTCGAATATGACCGGAGCAAGCTGGCCGAGGGGGTAGAGCCTCAGGTGGGGCAGAAGATGCAGATGTACCGCGCGGACGGACAGCCGATACCGGTCACCATAACCGGGATGTCTGAAACATCGCTCACCCTGGACTGCAACCACGAGCTCGCAGGGAAGGACCTCATCTTTGACGTTGAGCTTGAGGAGATACTCTAATCAGCTGCAGCCATCAGGCGATGCCCCGGAAGGTCAACCTCAAATCACTGTCAAAGGACGAGCTCTCTGCCCTGTTCAGGGAATTAGGTCTGCCCCGCTACCGGGCGGACCAGCTCCTGCACCGGATATATCAGAAATATGCCGCGGATCTGCCAGAGATAACGGAATTTTCGCTTGACC
>SCQH01000089.1 GCA_004321925.1 Nitrospirota bacterium
GAATTGTCGGCCGCTCCTTCGGCCAGCCGAAACGCTACCTGCTGGTGTACTGCGCCATTGTGGTCACAATGGCCTGGTTCTTCCTGCACCTGCCCACCTCGTTCCTGCCGGATGAGGACCAGGGGTTCATCATCTGCCAGGTCCAGCTGCCGGCCGGTGCCACCCAGGAGCGGACCATCCAGGTCATACGCCAGCTGGAGAAGCACTTCCTGGAACAGGAGACAAAAACGGTCGAAGGCGTCATAACCGTAGCCGGGTTCAGTTTTGCAGGCCGCGGCCAGAATATGGGGCTTGCTTTTGTCAGGCTGAAGGACTGGAAGCTGCGCAAAACCCGGGATCTGAAGGCGCAGGCCGTTGCAGGCCGGGCCATGAAGGCCTTTTCCCAGTTCCGCGACGGCCTGGCCTTCGCCTTTTCGCCGCCGGCAGTGCTTGAACTGGGGGTTGCGAACGGATTCGATCTGCAATTACAAGATCGAGGCGGCCTGGGTCATGAGAAGCTTATGGAGGCGCGCACCCAGTTGCTGGGGATGGCCATGAAGAATCCCAAACTGATCGCAGTCCGCCCCAACGGCCAGGACGACTCCCCTCAGTTCAAGCTGGACATCGACGACGTGCGCGCCGGCAGCCTGGGCGTGTCACTGGCTGATATCAACACTGTCCTTGCTACTGCCTGGGGGGGCACCTACGTGAACGACTTCATCCAGGACGGCCGGGTCAAGAAGGTCTATCTCCAGTCGGAACCCCTGTCGCGCATGCTGCCGGAGGACATCAACCGATGGTATGTGCGCAACAAGGATGGCGACATGGTGCCGTTCTCGGCCTTCTCCACCGCCCGGTGGCAGTATGGCTCTCCCCGACTGGAGCGGTACAACGGAATTCCGGCTGTTGAGATCCTGGGGCAGGCAGCCCCCGGCGTGAGCACCGGCGAGGCCATGACCGAGGTCGAGAAGATGGTCAGCGAACTGCCGGTCGGGATCGGGTACGAGTGGACCGGCCTCTCGTATGAAGAAAAAAATGCCGGGGCCCAGGCGCCTGCTCTCTATGCCATCTCGCTGCTGGTGGTATTCCTGTCTGTCGCGGCCTTGTATGAAAGTTTGACAATCCCCTTTGTGAACCTGCTGATGCTGCCTTTGGGTCTGGTCGGCGCGGTGACTGCGGTCAAACTGAGGGTCTTCCCCAACGACGTCTACCTGCAGATAGGCCTCCTCACTACCGTGGGACTTTCGACCAAGAACGCCATCCTGATCATCCAGTTCATCAAGGCTCAGATGCATGAGGGGCATGAACTGGTCGATGCAACCCTTGCAGCGATCAGGATCCGGCTTCGGCCGGTCATCATGACCTCGCTTGCGTTCTTCTTCGGCACGCTGCCGCTGGCCCTGACAAGGGGAGCGGGTGCTGCGGCCCAGAATGCCATCGGCACGGCCGTTACCGGCGGTCTGCTCTCGGCCACGTTCATCGACCTGATATTCATTCCATTTTTCTTTGTGATGGTGTCACGGTTGTTTAACCCGGGAAAATATAAACCGCAGGCAGCAGCACCTGCTGTTGCCGGTTCTGCGGAGGGACAGTGATATGACAATACTTAGCATCCTTAAAGAGCTTGTAAGCCGGCAGGCTGGCAAGCCGGCACGCTTAGGCGGTGCAGCAATCGGTATTGGCCTGATCCTGCTTTCCGGCTGCGCCAGTATGTCTCCCCAATACCCCCGGCCTGTAGCCCCGGTACCGGCTGAATGGCCAAGCGGGGCGGCTTACAAGGAAAACGCAGAGAAGCCGGCTGACAGAGCTGCAGCCGATATCCCCTGGAAGGAGTTCTTCATCAATGAACAGCTGCAGAAGCTGATCAGCCTCGCACTTGACAACAACCGGGACCTTCGCATTGCCGCTCTCACTATTGAGAGATCGCGGGCCCTTTACCGGGTCCAACGCGCAGATCTCTTTCCGACAGTGACAGCTGCCGGCAGCGGGGTCGCACAGAGGGTACCCGCAAGCCTCTCGGCTACCGGAGAGGCTATGACCATTCATCAATACAGCGTTGATCTTGGCCTTAGCGCCTATGAACTCGACCTGTTCGGTCGTGTGCGAAGCCTCAAGGACCAGGCGCTTGAGCAATTCCTGGCGACTGAGGAGGCCCGCCGCAGTCTGCAGGTCAGTCTGGTGTCCGAGGTTGCAGGCATCTATCTGACACTTGCCGCAGACAAAGAACATCTGCGGATAGCCCAGGACACATTAGCGAGCCGACAGACATCGTATGATCTGATCAAAAGTCGCTTCGAGGCCGGAGCCTCGTCGGAGCTGGACCTTCGTCAGGCCCAGACAAGTGTTGATTCAGCGCGGCTGGACATTGCCCGTTTCACCAGCCTGATAGCTCAGGATGAAAACGCACTTGCGCTGGTGATCGGCTCGCCGGTGCCGGCGGACCTCCTGCCGGCATTGCTTAGCGAGATCACCGCACTATCAGAGTTCAACGCCGGCCTGCCGTCTGATGTGCTGTTGCGCAGGCCCGACATCATGCAGGCGGAGCACCTCCTTAAGGCTGCAGACGCCAACATTGGAGCTGCGCGCGCTGCTTTCTTTCCGCGCATTACCCTCACCACGAGCATTGGTCTTGCCAGTGATCAGTTGTCGGGGCTCTTCAGGGGCGGGGCCGGGGTATGGAGCTTTGCACCGCAGGTCAGCCTGCCCATATTCGACTCCGGCAGAAATCAGGCTAATCTGAAAGTTTCGGAAGTCGGCCGTGAGATCTTCCTTGCCCAGTATGAGAAAGCGCTCCAGAGCGCCTTCAGGGAAGTGGCCGACACCCTTGCTCAGCGTGGCACCCTTGGCGATCAGTTGGAGGCGCAGCAGTCTCTTCTGGAAGGCGCTGCGGGGAGTTTCCGCCTCTCTGATGCCCGCTACAAAAGCGGGATCGACAGCTACCTGAGCGTTCTGGACGCGCAGCGCTCGCTCTACGGCGCTCAGCAGGGGTTGATCTCGGTCCGCCTTGCCCGGCTTATCAACCTGGTGACGCTCTACAAGGTGCTTGGCGGGGGCGCAGCGCAATAACGGCGGGAGATCATTTCGCGTCACCAGCTGGGCGTCGGCAGACCCGGGAATATGATACAGCTCATTTATTTCTGCTGCCATTTCGGGGATACTGTATATATGCCGGGGCAACGGGATTTCGATGGTGAATAGATATTTCCTGAAGGAATACGGTTCCTGGGGCGTCATGACGATCTCCTCGATGGCAGGCCTTATCGCTGGCCGTCAGGTCAATTTACCTGCGCTGGCATCAGTTTTGTCCCTTGCGCTCCTGATCAATGCCAAACAGGCTTTCACGGTCTGGATGCGAACGCCTCCGGGGAAGAGATATGCGCCGGGGATGATCTTTATCCTCCAGGTGCTGGTCGCCTCTGCGCTGCTTATCCCTCTGTTTCAGCAGTATGGTGTCCTTGCACTGCTCCCCTTTGCTCTTTTCCCCGCTACCTACCTTCTGTCGCTGAAAGTTCTCGGAGAGCATGCGATCCAGACCGAGGTCCTTGGCTTTATCCTGTTGTCCCTCTCTGCCCTTGTCGTGAAGGCTGCAGCCGGCGGCGGGCTTGATGCTCGGCTCTTTTTTGTCATCGCCGTTTTCTTTACTGCCGGGGTGTTCCGTGTCCGCATCCAGTTGAAAAAAGAATGGCTGTACCGGGCGATCATGATCGGTTATGTCGTGGCCTCGGTGGTTCTTTTCCTTTCCCTGGGGTATCGTCCGATCCTGCTCCTGCCGCTTGCGGATAACCTGATCTTTGCCGTCACGCGCTACCGGGTCGGGCTGGCAACAACGGGATGGATCGAGATGACGAAAGGTTTTGCGTTCCTGCTGCTGATGGTGGTCTTCGGCTACTGATAATGCCATAACCGCTCCGGCAACGGGCTTCCGCTTGACCTGCAGCCCGGATGATGATACATATAGATTAGGAATCATAAGATCATGAAACCGCTCAGGACCATAGCGATCATAGCCGGGGCTGCTGTGCTCTCTCTGCCCGTATTTATTACGTTCATTATCTCTCCGGCCTTTACACGTGTGGTCGAGGAAAACGCCAAAGAAGAATCGGTTCGTGCCGCTGCACACCTCTCGTCCATGCTCCTGTCGGAAGAGGCCGTGATCAGGAAGGATCGGATGTCTGTCAGGTTCTCGGCCGAGGCCGAAGAGGTCCGGAAAGACTTCAATGCCATGAAGATCAAGGTCTATTCAGCTGCCGGGGAGGTGGTCTACTCTTCTTCGCCGGAGGAGACGGGAGAGATCAATATGGTACAGTTCAGCAGAATGGCGGCAGGGGGCGGTGTCTACTGCGAGATCGTGAGGAAAGCGGCGAGGACCCTCGAGGGTAAAACAGCCTCTCTCGACGTTGCCGAGACATATGTCCCGCTTATCAGGAATGGGGCCTTTGCTGGTGCATTTGAGATCTACTATGATGTATCCGGAAGGTTAATGAAACTCAACGAGGTGAAGACCCGTGCCTACGGAATGCTCTCCCTTGCAGTACTCGGGCTCATTGCATCGGCGGGGGCAGGGCTTTACCATGCATCAAAGGGGCTTGCGGAACGGGACCGCGCGAGAAAGCAGTGGGAGGATACTTTCAATGCTGTGACCGACCCGGTCATGCTCCTCGATTCTGACTTCAGGATTCTCCGCGCAAACAAGGCCATGGCAGATTTCCTCGGGGTTTCTTCCCGTGAGGCAGTAGGGATGACCTGTTACAGACATGTTCATTGTACGGACGGGCCGATACCTGACTGCCCGCACAGGAAACTGCTCGCAGACGGCATGGAGCATGCTGTCGAGATCTATGAACCTCGTGTCGGAAAGTATTATTCGGTCGCGGTCTTCCCTATCACCGACACAGCAGGCCGCCTGACGGCAACGGTTCACTACGCCAGGGATATCACTATCCGCAAAAAGGCGGAAGAGTCTCTCAGGGAGGCTGAGGCCAAATATCGCATTGTCGCTGACAACACCTATGCGTGGGAGTTCTGGCTGACCCCTGAAGGACAGTATGTCTACTCGTCTCCTTCCTGTGAGAGAATAACCGGTTATCATCCCGGGGAATTCGCTGCCGATCCGGCACTGTTTGTGAGGATAGTCCATGACGAGGACCGGCAGCGGGTGATAGAACATCAACTGGCTGCCCAGGAGAAGGTTGCGCCTGGGGAGATCGTCTTTCGCATCCTGCGCCGTGACGGGCAGGTAAGATGGATAAGCCATATCTGTCAGCCCCTTTTCGATCCCGACGGCAATTACATCGGCATACGCGGGAGCAACAGCGATGTCACCGAGAGAGAACGCATGAATCGTGCCCTCAAGGAAAGTGCTTACACCCTCGCGGAGGCCCAGCGCATGGCGCATATCGGGAGCTGGGAGCTGGACATGATCAGGAACGAGTTGACCTGGTCCGATGAGATCTACCGGATATTTGAGATAGACCCCGCCGTCTTCGGCGCCTCGTATGAAGCGTTTCTTGATCTTGTCCATCCCGATGACCGGGCTCTGGTGAACGAAGCGTATAGCCGCTCACTCAGAGACAGGATCCCGTACGAGGTTGTCCATCGGCTCAGGATGAGGGACGGACGGATAAAGCATGTCCGTGAGCGGTGCGAATCTCTTTACGATGCTGACGGCAGGCCCGTCAGGTCCATAGGGACAGTGCAGGACATTTCCGAGCAGATTATGGCAGAGGAAGTGCTGCGCGAAAGCGAGGAGAAATTCAAGGGCCTGGCCGCCTCTGCCCAGGACGCCATTGTCATGATGGACGGCCGGGGAAATATTTCATATTGGAACGAATCGGCTTCGCGGATCTTCGGATATTCCAGCGAGGAGGCGCTCGGCAGACAGCTGCATAATATTCTTTCTCCGCGCAGATATAATGATGAATACCTGAAGGGTTATGCGCATTTCAGAGAAACCGGGGACGGGCCTTTTATAGACAGGATTCTGGAGCTCTCTGCCATGAGAAAAGACGGCACTGAATTTCCGGTCGAATTCTCTGTCTCAAAGCTCATGATAAGGGGTGAATGGCATGCCATAAGCATCCTGAGGGATATCTCCGACAGGAAAAAGACGGAAAACCTGATGCGGCAGCAGGTCAGGAACATGACTGCGCTGACGGATATCGGCATAGCCATCAGTTCGAGCCTTGATATAAGGGTTACCCTCAATATCCTCCTCGACCGGCTGACATCCCAGCTTGGGATAGATGCCGCCGACGTGCTGCTCCTGGATCAGGATACCCTCTGTCTCACGTCTGCCGCCAGTCTTGGCTTCAGGACCTCATCCATACGCGAGATCAGTGTCAGGCTGGGGAAAGGGCATGCCGGTCGCGCGGCTTATGAGCGCAGGACATTAATACTTTCCGATCTCGGCGATACCCTTACTCACGCGCTGAGGGATGAACAGTTCAGGGGCTATATAGCGGTTCCGCTGATAGCGAAGGGCAACGTCAAAGGGGTAATAGAGATCTTTCACCGCAATACCATTGAGCCGACAGCGGAATGGTTGAGTTTTCTCGAGCTTATGGCGGCTCAGGCGGCCATCGCCATAGAGAATGCGACGATGTTCGACAGTCTGCAGCGGGCGAATACCGAACTCGCGCTCTCATATGACACAACGCTGGAGGGATGGGGCCGGACCCTTGAATTCAGGGATGAAGACACCATGGGTCATACGGAAAGGGTCTCCGGAATGGCGGTGCGTTTTGCCCGGCTGATGGGCATGGAGGAAAAAGAGGTCACCCAGCTCAGGAGGGGCGCCTTCCTCCATGACATTGGCAAGATCGGCATCCCTGACAGCATATTGCTGAAGCCCGGCGCCCTGACGCCGGAGGAGAGAGAGATCATGCAAAAGCACCCCGGCTACGCCTATGAGCTCCTCTATCCGATACCTTTTCTGCGGCCGGCCCTTGATATCCCGTACTATCATCATGAAAAGTGGAACGGGAAGGGCTACCCCAAGGGGCTTAGGGGTGAAGATATCCCCCTTGCAGCACGCATATTTGCCGTGGTGGACGTATGGGACGCGCTCAGTTCCAGCCGTCCGTATCGTCAGGGCTGGCCGGTCGAAAAGGTGCGGGAGTACATCGTCTCTCTCTCCGGCATTGAATTCGACCCTGCTGTTGTCGAGGTGTTTCTGAAGGTCCTGGATGAGGAAGAGCACGTTACAACCTGAGGTATATCAGGCCTAAAGGGTCGTGATCTTATCTGAGCTTGTTGCCGTTAACCTGGGAACGAAGGTGTCAGCCCCGGTTATTTAAAGCTCTCTTTATCGGACGGGAAGGTTCCCCGCTCAACGTCTGCTTTATACGCTCTGACCGCTGCCAGGGCATCGGCCTTAAGGTTCGCATACCGTTTGACGAACTTAGGGACGAAACGGTCGAACATGCCGAGCACGTCATGCAGGACAAGGACCTGTCCGTCGCAATAGGGACCTGCACCGATCCCGATCGTCGGGATCGAAAGCTCCCCGGATATCTTCTTTGCAAGGTCTGCCGGGATGGCCTCAAGCAGGAGCGAAAAGGCCCCGGAGTCTTCAACGATATGCGCCTCTTCAAGGAGTTTCCGGGCTGCATCATCTGTCTTGCCCTGGACCTTATAGCCCCCCATCCGGTGGATGGACTGAGGGGTCAATCCTATATGCGCCATGACCGGGATATCGGATCTGGTCAGGGCCTGGATGACACCGGAAACCTCGGCCCCTCCCTCGAGCTTTATGGCAGAGGCACCGGCCTCTTTCAGGAACCTTCCGGCATTTCTGACCGCCTCTTCAACCGAGGCCTGATATGACATAAAGGGCATGTCCCCGATGACCAGGGCGTTTTTGACGGCCCTTGAGACAAGCCTGGTATGGTAGATCATCTCGTCCATAGTTACCGGCAGGGTGTTTTCGAGTCCCTGAACGACCATGCCGAGGGAGTCGCCGACGAGGATGCAGTCGATCCCCGCCTCATCTACGATCTGTGCGAACGGATAATCATAGGCGGTGAGCATGGTGATCTTTGCCCCCTGCTGCTTCTTGCTTAAAAAATCATGTATGGTAATTCTCGGCATTCATCTCCTCCCGGAACAATAGGTCGTATGCGTCCCCATATGTTATACTTTTTTTGTAATTATATGGGTGAAAAAATATTATTTCAACCTCTGACAACGACAGACAGGGTGACCGTCCTTCTGTACCGGCTTGGCATTGTCCTGTCTTCGATGATAACCGGAGTGGCTGGCTTCCTTGCCTATGCGGTCCTTTCGGGAAGTGTGGCCATCCCGCCTTTGCTTCAGAATACGACGGTGCTCGTTGTCCTGCTCTTTATGTTCTACTTCAGCGTCGGGCTGAGCGTTTTTTTCATCCACCTGTATATCGGGAAACTCTACCGGTTCCTCAAGAGGGTCTTTTATCTGGCAACGGCCTGCCTCATCGCCCTGGTTATTCTGGGTAATGGCAATCCTCTTTTCCCGCTGTCGATGACACCTGCCTACCGGCTGCTCCTCATCCCGGTTGCCTTTTGTCTGGGGTTCGTGACGGCGAAGGAGGCCTTCTGTTTCAGGCTCTATGAGGGTTACCTCCTCTTTGGCCTGATGCCGTCCTATCTGCTCTTCAGTTCCATGAGGGTCCTGTCGTTTCAGGCCGAAATGACCGGCATTATCATGACGGCGGCCCTGCTCGTATTTTTTACCCTCAGGAAGGTCTTCATGCCTCTTCATTGTGATATCGGCGACAAGTCAGCCTATACACCCTGACCCTTACTTCCCGGCCGGCTGACGCTCCCCGCATTATTGCATTAATAAAGAGGGGCGTGTTAAAATTTCTAAAACTCAGGAGAGCCCCATGTCTGATACGATCAAGGTTGGCCTAACATTCGATGATGTTTTACTGATCCCCTCCAAGTCTGAAGTCCTGCCCCGCGAAGTCGCCGTCAAGACCCATCTGACGAAGAAGATAAAGCTTAACGTCCCGATACTCAGTTCTGCGATGGACACGGTCACCGAGTCTGCCATGGCCATTGCCATGGCCAGGGAAGGGGGCATCGGGATCGTTCACCGGGCATTGTCACCCGAGAAACAGGCCCTTGAGATCGATAAGGTGAAGAAATCAGAAAGCGGCATGATCATCGATCCGATCACCGTCGGACCTGATGCGCCGCTTTCCGAGGCGATGATGCTCATGGAGCGCTACAAGATATCGGGGGTTCCGGTGACGGTCAACGGTATCCTGAAGGGTATCCTGACGAACAGGGACCTGAGGTTCGAAAAGAAGATGAACAAGAAGGTCTCTGAGGTGATGACCAAGGAACGGCTGATCACCGCAAGCCTGGGGATACAGCTGCATGAGGCCAAGGAGCTTCTGAACAAGTATAAGATCGAGAAGCTCCCCATTGTCGACAAGGATTACCGGCTCAAGGGACTGATCACCATAAAGGACATCGAAAAAAGAAGGAAATACCCTGATGCCTGCAAGGACAAACATGGCCGGCTGATGGTCGGCGCAGCCATCGGCACGGGCGAGGATACGATGCTGAGGGCCGAACTGCTGGTCAATGCCGGGGTCGACGTTCTGGTCATCGATACTGCTCACGGCCATTCCAGGGCTGTCATCAACACCTTAAAGAACATTAAGAAGAGATTCAAGGTCGAGGTCATTGCCGGTAATGTTGCCACGGCCGAAGGTACGCTTGATCTTATAAAGGCCGGTGCCGATGCGGTGAAGATCGGGATAGGACCGGGATCGATCTGCACGACCAGGATCGTTGCCGGGGCCGGTGTCCCGCAGCTGACGGCGATCAAGGACTGTTACAAGGTGGCCAAAAAGCTTGACATTCCCCTGATCGCCGACGGAGGCATCAAATACTCTGGAGATATCACCAAGGCCCTGGCCGCCGGTGCCCACTGCGTGATGATCGGGAGCCTTTTTGCCGGTACGATCGAGTCCCCCGGGGAGACGGTCCTGTTCCAGGGCAGGAGCTACAAGGTTTACCGGGGTATGGGTTCGATCGGCGCCATGGAGCAGGGGGCCAAGGACCGTTACCAGCAGGAAGGGGTTGAGCTTCAGAAGCTCGTCCCTGAAGGTGTCGAAGGCAGGGTCCCGATACGGGGATCGCTTTCCCAGAGCGTCCATCAGCTCATCGGCGGGCTCCGTTCCGGGATGGGGTACTGCGGCGCCAAGACACTGGTCGAGCTCAGAAACAAGTCGAAATTCCTCAAGATAACGAATGCAGGACTCAGGGAGAGTCATGTGCATGACGTCATCATAACCAAGGAAGCCCCGAACTACCGGCCGGAATGGTAGTCAGGCAGCCGGTTCGGTAGTGATCTCAGTGCCAAAACCAAAAGGAGCAGAACCATCAGCCCATGCATGAAGAAAAGATATTAGTCCTTGATTTCGGTTCCCAGTATACCCAGCTTATCGCGCGCAGGATAAGGGAGGGTAAGGTCTATTCAGAGATATTCCCGTATAATGCGCCCATGGAGAAGATCAGGGCCTTCAGGCCCAAGGGCATTATCCTCTCAGGAGGTCCTTCGAGCGTCTATGACGAGGGGGCTCCCCTGCCTGATCAGGAGATATTCCGCATGGGAATCCCTATCCTGGGCATCTGCTACGGGATGCAGCTTATGTCGCATCTCCTCGGCGGAGAGGTAGCACGTTCTGCCAAGCGGGAATATGGAAGGGCAGTCCTGAGCATCGACGACGACAGCGGTTTCCTCTGGGGCATCTCATCCGAAACGCAGGTCTGGATGAGCCATGGCGACAGGATCGAAAAAATGCCGGAGGGCTTTTCGGTCATCGCGCATACGGCCAACTCACCGGTCGCTGCCATGGCCGACAGTAACCGGAGATTTTATGCGCTGCAGTTCCATCCCGAGGTCGTTCATACTGACGAGGGTACCCGTCTGCTCCATAATTTCGTCTTCACGATATGCGGCTGCAGGGCGACCTGGGAGATGTCCTCGTTCGTTGAATGGTCTGTTGCGGATATTCGGGAGAAGACCGCCGGCAAGAAGGTGATCTGCGCCCTGAGCGGCGGCGTTGACTCCTCCGTGGTTGCCCTTTTGGTCCACCGGGCCATAAGGGAGGATCTCACCTGCATCTTTGTCGATAACGGCCTTCTCAGAAAAGACGAGGCCGAAAAGGTCAAAAGGACGTTCGAGGGACATTTCCGTCTGAAGCTCATCTCTGTCGATGCCCGTCAGCGCTTTCTCGACAAGCTCAAAGGGATCACCGATCCCGAGAAGAAGCGCAAGATCATCGGCAATGAGTTCATCGCCGTCTTTGAAGAAGAGGCAAAGAAGATCACCGATGCTGATTTTCTCGCCCAGGGAACGCTCTACCCCGATGTTATCGAAAGTGTTTCATTCAAGGGTCCCTCTGCGGTCATCAAGAGCCACCATAATGTCGGGGGGCTCCCTGAGGTGATGAAACTGAAACTGGTCGAACCGCTGAGGGAACTGTTCAAGGATGAGGTGAGGGTGCTGGGTGAAGAGCTCGGCCTCACGGAGGAGCTCTGCTGGCGGCATCCGTTCCCCGGGCCCGGGCTGGCGATACGCTGCATCGGGGACATTACCGCGGAACGCCTCCATATCCTGAGGGAAGCTGATGCGATCGTTCTGGAAGAGATAAAGACCGCCGGGCTTTACCGGGCGATATGGCAGGCCTTTGCCGTGGTGCTTCCGATCAAGAGCGTCGGCGTCATGGGAGATGAGCGCACCTATGAGAGCGTCGTTGCGGTCAGGGCAGTGACCAGTCTTGACGGCATGACCGCTGACTGGGCAAACATCCCGTATGAGGTCCTCGGCAGGATATCCAACCGGATCATCAATGAGGTGAAGGGTGTCAATCGGGTGGTCTATGACATAACCTCAAAACCCCCGGGAACGATCGAATGGGAATAGCTGACGTCAGGCACTCATCTGCCGTACGGTAGCCTATGGATATCCGGCCTTACCTGAAAGAGAAGAAAAAGCTTGTCGATTCCTTTCTCGAAACAAGTTTCAGGGATCCGGGCCGCCCGTCTCTTCTCCGGGAATCCATGTTCTATTCCCTGTCGGCCGGAGGAAAAAGGATCCGTCCGGTCCTCTGTCTGGCGAGTTATGAGGTCTGCGGCGGCAGGCCGGAAGATATCCTTTCCCCTGCTGCGGCGCTCGAACTGATACATACCTATTCCCTGATACATGATGACCTCCCTGCCATGGATAATGACGATCTGAGGCGCGGCAAACCCACAAACCATAAGGTATACGGAGAGGCGGTGGCCATACTCGCCGGAGATGCGCTGCTCACCGAGGCCTTTGCCCTTCTGGCGGCGCCCTGTCCCCCGGTCGCCCCTGCGGCCCTTCTCAGGACGATCGGCGAAGTGGCCCGGGCTGCGGGTATGCGGGGCATGGTGGCCGGACAGGTACAGGACATGCTTTCCGAAAATGCCGAACCTGATGAGGACACGCTCAGATTTATCCATATGCATAAGACCGCAGCGCTCCTTTCCGTGTCTGTCCGTGCAGGAGCCCTCCTGGCTGAGGCCGATGCAGAGCGGTTCTCTGCG
>SCQH01000090.1 GCA_004321925.1 Nitrospirota bacterium
CCTGTGTCATGAACTTCCTGAGCATGTAGTTGTCCTCATTGGTACACCGGTGGGACCCGATGGCCCCGAACGAGGTCTTGCCGCGAGAGGTGACCAGTGCAGAGAGACGGGTGCTGATAAAGGATAAGGCCTCATCCCATGATACCGGGACCAGGACGCCGTCCTTCTTTACCAGAGGGGTCTTCAGACGGTTCTCACTATACAGGTAATCAACCCCGAACCTGCCCCTGCCGCAGAGGTTTCCGTCGCTTCTGCCGGTATCCTCTTTGCCGCGGGACCTTAATATCTTTCCCTCCCGGACCCCGAGCGTCAGGGTGCAGCCGCAGCCGCAGAACGGGCAGGTCGTGTCCTTTTCTTCGAGAAACCAGGCGCGAGCCTGGAATTTGAACGGTTTGCTCAGCAGCGCCCCGGTCGGGCAGATGTCGATGCACTGTCCGCAGTAGTCGCATTCGAGGATCTCCCCGAAGGCAGGCTGGACAACCGTGTTGAAGCCCCGGTTGATCAGGCCGAGTGCTCCCCTGCCCTGATGTTCGGAACAGATGCGCACGCATTTTCCGCAGAGGATGCAGCGGTTCGCCGTCAGCTCAACGAGCGGCCCCCTGACATCAGGCGGCATTGCCTTGCGGTGGCGGATGAACCTGCCCTCAGGTTTGCCGAATTCAAAGGCAAGGTCCTGCAGATCGCATTCCCCTGCCTTGTCGCAGATAGGGCAGTCCAGAGGATGATGCACCAGGAGCAGTTCGAGCACGGTCTGGCGCGCCTTTCTGAGCTTTGGGGTCTCGGTCTTTACCACCATACCGGGGGCAACCGGGGTCGAGCATGAGGCAAAGAGGCGCGGCTGGCCTTCGACCTCGACCACGCAGAGCCTGCAGCCGCCATAGGGCCTGAGCCTCTTGTCAAAGCAGAGATTGGGTATCTTTATCCCGTTCTTCTGTGCGGCCTTGAGGATCGTCGTCCCTTCTTCAATACTGATCTTCTTATCGTTAATGGTTAATTCGACCATCATTATGCATCCCCCTTCGTAGCATCAACGCCTGCTGCCTCAGCACCGAGAAGTTCATACGGATCCCCCTCGAATTTCGCGGGGAGAATCCTGATGGAGTTGAACTTGCAGGTGTCATAACAGGTCCTGCACTGAACGCAGAGTTCCTGGATGATCTTGTGCGGGACCTTCTTTTCACCGACGATAGCCTTAGCCGGGCATGCCCGCAGACAGGCACCGCATGCCTTGCAGAGCTTCTCATCGATCCAGAATTTCGTGAGGTTGCGGCAGACGCCTGCCTTGCACCATTTGTGCTTGATGTGGTCCTCGTATTCATGCCTGAAATACCTGAGCGTTGTCAGGACAGGATTCGGGGCTGTCTGCCCGAGACCGCAAAGCGAGGTGGCAATGATATCTCTCGAAAGGTCCTCAAGGGTCTCCATGTCGCTCTCGGTCCCTTTGCCTTCAGTGATACCCGTCAGGATATCAAGCAGTATCTTCGTACCGACCCTGCAGGGAGGACACTTGCCGCAAGACTCATCTGTGGTGAAATCAAGAAAGAACCGGGCAGTGCTGACCATGCAGTTCGTATCATCCATGACGACCATGCCGCCCGAGCCGATAATGGCGCCTGTTGCGACAATGTCCTCATAAGTGACCAGGGTGTCAAGATATGCCTCGGGTATACATCCTCCGGAGGGTCCGCCGAGCTGGACCGCCTTGAACTTTCTCCCCTTCTTCTTAATGCCCCCGCCGATATCGTAAATGACCCTTCTCAGCGGGATTCCCATCGGGATCTCGACAAGGCCGACATTGCTGATAGCGCCGGTAAGGGCAAAGACCTTGGTCCCGGAGCTCTTCTCTGTCCCCAGGGTCCGGTACCATGGAGCCCCGTGGAGGATGATCGGCGCGATCTGGGCGAGTGTTTCAACGTTATTCAGCACCGAGGGCTTGTCCCAAAGGCCTTTGTGGGCCGGGAAGGGAGGCCTCGGACGGGGCATGCCGCGCTTGCCCTCCAGGGAACGCATCAGCGCCGTTTCCTCGCCGCAGACAAAGGCCCCTGCGCCAAGATAGATGCTGAGCTCGAAATCAAAACCGGTCCCGAGGATATCCTTGCCGAGAAGGCCTCGTTCGGTCGCGAGGTCTATCGCCAGCTGCAGTCGCTTGACGGCCAGAGGATATTCTGCCCTGACATAGATATACCCGTGATGGGCTCCGATGGCCTTTGCCCCGATGATCATCCCTTCGATGACAGAATGCGGATCGGCCTCCATGACCGACCTGTCCATAAAGGCGCCGGGGTCACCTTCGTCCCCGTTACAGAGCATATATTTGACATCCGAGGGGACCTTGGAGGCGAACTCCCATTTCATGCCGGTCGGAAATCCTGCCCCGCCCCTGCCGCGCAGGCCCGAGTCCTTGACCACCTTGACGATATCTTCCGGCTTCATCTGCGTCAGGGCCTTTGCCGCTGCCTGGTATCCATCGCGGGCGATATAATCATCTATGCTCTCCGGGTCGATCACCCCTTTGTTCCTGAGCACCCTCAGCACCTGATGCCTGAAGAAGGGGATCTCCTGCATGGTGGGTATCAGGGGCTTTTCATCAGTGCCGGCCGCGGAGGGGCTGTCCGTAACGGGAGGCTGCCCTTCAGGTGACGGCAGATCGGTCGTTTCAGAGCCTCTGACGAGGGCAAGTTTGTCGACAGGGATGCCGGCCATTATATGCCCGTGAAAGATATCCCGCATCTTCTGGTCATTCAGGTCACAATACCTGACCGGCGGCTGGTCAAGGACTTCAATGGTTGCAAGCGGTTCACGGGCGCAGAGGCCTGCGCAGCCGGAGGTCGTTACAAAGATGTCCTTTCTGCCGGAGGTCGCGATCTCTTCAGCCAGTGCGGTCATGACCGCATTGGCGCCCGCAGCGACACCGCAGGTGCCCATATGGACCGTAACCTTTGTCGTATATCCGTCTTTTTTCAGGGCCTGCCTGGCCTTCTGTTCCTGTTTTATCCGGGTAAGATCACCCGCAGATAATCGTGACATGTTATTCCTCCTCTTCTGGCGAGGCTCCGGCCAGGGCCGGTTCCCGGCCTGCAGCCGCTGCATAGTACGAGTTGATGACGTCGATGGCCTTTGCCGGGGTCAGCGCCCCGTACGTTTCCTGATCGACCATCATGACCGGGGCGAGCCCGCAGGCCCCGAGGCAGCGTACCCCTTCGAGAGAAAAATTCCTGTTTTCGGTCGTCTCACCGATCCCTATTTTCAGGTTCTCCTTTACCTTCTCGAGTACGCCTTCAATGCCCTTGACATAACAGGCCGTTCCGAGACAGATGCGTATGTTATGGTCGCCCCGCGGCTTCATGGTGAAGAAGGAATAGAAGGAGACAACCCCGTGTACCTCTGCCTCCGAAAGGTTCAGTCCTTTTGCGACCCTCTTCTGGACGACCGGCGGAAGGTACCCGACGATCTCCTGTGCCCGCTGCAGGACCGGTATGAGGCTTCCGGGAGTGTCCCTGTACTTCGCAATGACCCTGTCGAGCTCTACTGCCATCGCAGGGGGGAACTCCTCAACCGTCTGCTCTTCCTTCGACTTCCTTCCTTTGATCCATTCGACCGCCCTCTCGGTGACGTCCAGGAGGACCGAAGGAGTAAAGGGCTTCGGGACGTAATCGATGATGCCGAGTTCAAGGGCGTCCTTGATCGTATCCTGGGAGGGATAGCCGGTTATGATGACGATCCCGACAGCCGGGTTCGTTTTTTTCAGCCATTTAATGAGGGTGAGTCCGTCGACCTCGGGCATCTTCAGGTCGGTAAAGACAAGGTCATATCCGCCTTTTTCGAGCTTCAGTATCGCCTCGCGGCCTCCGACAGCACCTTCGACAGAATAGCCCTCGGCCTTCAATACCCTTTCAGCGCTCTTAATAACGACGAGCTCGTCATCGACAATTAATATTCTTGGTCCTTCTGCCATACAATCCTCCTGAAAATGCTCTGTATATGGTATCGACTGCTTAGTGCATCTTTAACGGTTCAACCCGTGCCAGCCAGAGAAGCCATCCCTCGCTCAGGTTGTCCCTAACCAGGGCGCTCATTGCGGCATTCGCCTCTTTGTTGATCTCGAGCACCGTGCCGGACATCGGTGAAATAAGGGAGTCCTCCTGTCCGCTGCCGGAGACAACCTTTGCAAAGGCTTCGCCGGCAAGCAACACCTTGAGGTCATTCCTGATGTCAACGAACGCGAGCTGGCCGCTCAGAAGAAAGTAGCGCACGTCACAACCGATCTCCCAGGCGCCGGTGCTCAGAGGCCGCGCCCAGGTACCCTCCTTATAGAAGATGACAGGGTTGGCCGTGTCCCTGAGGGAAACGATCTCATTTCTGAAATCATCGATAAAGGCCTTCCTGAGTATCCATCCCCTGTTGTCAAAGATCTTCCGGGCCACATTCATCATGAATTCCGGGGTAAAGGGTTTTTCTATGAATTCAAAGGCACCGAGCTTCACCGACTCATTCGCTTCGTCGAGCGTCGGATAGCCGGTGATAATAACGACATCGAGTTTGGGCTGGACCAGTTTGGTCTCCCGCAGAACGGTAATGCCGTTGATGTCAGGGAGCCTTACGTCGGAGATAAGAAGGTCAAACTCTTCGTTGGCAACTTTCTTGATGGCATCCTCGCCCCTGTTGGTCGTGATGATGTTGTACCCTTCTGCCCCGAGTATCCTTTTGCAGCTGAGTGTTACAACAGGGTCATCATCAAGTACTAATATCTTGCCCTTCTTTTCCATGTCAGTCCTCCCTAACGAGTTATAGTTAGACCCTACGTTTTTTTTCTGTGCGTGAATGCCTTTGCGACCGACGACAGCAGTCCATCGGGAGTAAAAGGTTTTTCAAGATAATCGAATGCCCCGAGCTTGATCGATTTCACCGCGGTGTCGACCGTCTGGTATCCGGTAATGATGATGACCTCCACTGCCGGCCACTTTTCCTTTATTCTCCTGAGGATCTCGATGCCGTCGATCTCAGGCATCTTGAGGTCGGTCAGGACAAGATCGAACGGTTCCTCTTCAAGCAGCGCAAACCCGTCAAACCCGTTCTTTACCAGCTTGACCTCATATCCTTCCGGGCTGAGGGTGCGGCTGCAGCTCATCCTGACGATATCTTCATCGTCGATGACCAGGATCCTGCCTTTGCTCATAGCTCTTCCCTGTAAGCGGGCAGCTTGATGTAGAAACTCGTTCCCTCTCCGAGCTTGCTCCTGACGAGGAGCTTTCCGCCGTGGTCCTGCACAATGCCATGACTGACGGCGAGGCCGAGGCCTGTGCCTTTGCCGACCGGTTTCGTGGTAAAGAAGGGTTCAAAGATCTTCTCGATATTTTCGTCGCTGATCCCGGTGCCGGTGTCCCTGAACTCTATCTCGACAAAATCAGAGTCATCCTCACGGATATTTTTCGTGAGGATCGTTATGGTGCCCTTGCCGTCAACGGCGTCTGCAGCGTTCATGATCATATTAAGAAAGACCTGCTGCAGCTGCGAGGCATCGGCCTTGACACGGTGCAGTGCCCCGTCAAACTCGGTGATGAGCCTGATATTGAAAAAATCGGCCTTGTTGCGCACAATGTTGAGAGAGCGGTCCAGGACATCATTGATGGCTGTCGGTGCCTTCTCGGCAGCAGAGGCCCGTGCAAAACCAAGAAGTCCCTTGATGATGTTCGAACACCGGTTGGCCTGTTCTATAATGACCTCGACATCCTCATATTGCTGGGACCCCGGCGGGAACTGCTTCAGGAGCAGGTGGCCGAAGGTGACAATGCCTGTCAGCGGGCTGTTGATCTCATGGGCGACGCCTGCGGCCATCCGGCCGAGGGATGCCAGCTTTTCGGAATGGATGAGCTGTACCTGGGCCATCTGAATGGCCCTGGTCTTATCCTCGACCTTCTTTTCGAGGGTGTTGCCCCATTCCACCAGCTCATTTTTTGCCTTCTTAAGGTCTGTTGTCATGGCGTTAAAGGCGCGTGCAAGGTCCCCCATCTCATCCCGCGTATTAATGTCGAGGGTATAGTCAAGGTCACCGCCTGCGACCCGCTCCATTCCCTGTTTTAAAAGGCTGACCGGGGTCGAAACGAGATTCCAGAGTATTGTGCAGAGGGTTATCGATATGATGAAGAGGAAGATAAGTATATACATGGTTATCGCGATGCCCTGACTCCTTAAGCTCTGGTCATGGTGGGCGAGCGAGATATTGGCCTCTATGAAGCCGAGCATCTTCTTTCCCCCGGAGTGGAAATGACAGGCTGCTGTTGAACATGCCGCCTCATTATAGATAGGGTGGACGATGTTCAGGATCCTTATGTTATCCTTGGTCTTGCTGACCGTTACTCCCGGAGAATCGGTCGGTTTTGATGAGGCGTGACAGCGTCTGCAGGTAGGACTGTTCTTATCGAGGATCTTTCCGACGTCCTCTGTGCGTGAGGTGTAGGCGATCTTGCCGCTGCAGTCAAAGATCCTGACATCCAGCACGCCTTCCGCGGCCCCGATGGCCTCTATGGTCTGCTGTATGAGCAGTTTCTGGGCTGTGATCATACCGTGCCGGGTGCTTTTCTTTACATAATCCACGAAGGAGTAGGCCTGTTTTTCGGAATTCTCGAGAAGCTCCTTTTCCTGATGCTTAAAAAGGAAATACCAGAATATGGTGCTCCCGGTGATCATGAGGGCACCGATGGTGAGGAGAAGCTTGCCGGTTAAGGAGTGCAGTGATTTTTCTACTCGCATAACTAAGAAATTTAAATCATTTAAAAGATTTATGCAAGTATAATTTTCTCTTGACATATGGTTAGGATTTTTTATATAACTTATAACGTTATGCCAGGAACTTTTATGCCAACGCAGTATTTGCCGGTTCTGATATTTCTTGTGGTCGCTACGGCCTTTGGAATGGGAACCCTCGTGCTCGGCGAGTTCTTCAGGACGCGCAGGAGGTCCTACCCGGAGAAGCTGATGCCCTATGAATCGGGCAACCCTCCGGTCGGCGAGCCGACCATACGTTTTTCCGTGAAATTCTATATCATTGCCATGCTTTTTGTGGTCTTCGACGTGGAGGCGGTCTTCCTCTATCCCTGGGCTATCGTTTTTGACAAGCTGGGGGTCTATGCCTTCATCGAGATGATCATTTTTATAGCTATCCTGCTCGTAGGGTATGTCTATGCATGGAGAAAGGAGGCCTTTGTATGGGATTGATCACGACGCTCAGCACCCCGTCGCAGCAGCTGGTCGAGGTTGAGGAAGGCACAAGGATCCTTGCGCCGAACATTATCATTTCCTCTGTCGACATGCTGGTGAACTGGGGCAGACGCTCATCGCTGTGGCCCATGACGTTCGGACTTGCCTGATGTGCCATCGAGATGATGGCCGTGTATGCCAGTCACAATGATCTAGACAGAATGGGTATAATTCCCCGGGGCTCTCCGCGGCAGTCTGATTTTATGTTCATCGCCGGTACGGTGACGAAGAAGATGTCCGAGGTGGTCAGGCGGGTATATGACCAGATGCCCGAGCCGAGATACGTCATCTCCGTCGGGAGCTGCGCCAACAGCGGCGGTATCTTCAATACATACAGCACGGTGCAGGGGGTTGATACCTTCCTGCCGGTCGATGTCTATATTCCCGGATGTCCGCCAAGACCTGAGGCCTTTATCAACGGCATTATGCAGCTTCAGGAGAAGATAAAGCATGAGCAGTTCAGATGGAGCCGCTGGAGATAGGAAGACCTTAGGTCAGTCCTTGCAGCAGGAATGCAGAACAGATGTTCTGCGGGCTCAGTAGACGAAGGAACAATGGAACCCTTAGCGATTGCTGATAAGATAAAGGAGCAGTTTCCCGAGGAGGTCCTTGAGATCAGGGAGTTCAGGGGACAGGTCTCCGTCACGCTCAATAAAGGCAGGATCGGTGATATCTGCCGCTTCCTGCATGACGACCCCGCCTTATATTTCGACTTCCTGGTGGACCTCTGCGGTATGGATTACCTGGGCAAGAAGGAGAAGCGGTTCGCTGTGGTCTATAACCTTTATTCGGTCAAGCACCGCCACCGGATCATGCTTAAGGCAGAGGTGGAAGAGTCATCACCGTCGATCGACTCGGTCATGCCGATATGGATCGGCGTGAACTGGCATGAGCGGGAATGTTATGACCTGTTCGGCATCGTCTTCAGGGGACATCCTGACCTCAGAAGGGTGTTGTTGCCTGAGGGCTGGGAGGGCCATCCGCTGAGGAAGGACTACCCGCTGAAGGGGCCGGGACCTGACCAGGAATGGAAGGGTTTTAATGATGTCCTTGACCGTTCAAAGCAGTACCGGGAGTTTGACTGGCATGGATAATCTCTTCGAAGACGAAGATAAATCGTTTGAGACAAAGCAGCTGACGATCAGCCTGGGGCCGCAGCATCCGGCTACCCATGGCGTCCTCCGCCTGGACCTTGACCTCAACGGCGAGACGGTCGTCAAATGCACGCCCTATGTAGGCTATCTCCACCGCGGCGTCGAAAAGCTCGGGGAGAACAGGACCTATTTTGCGGCGCTCCCGCTGAGCGACCGGCTCGACTATATATCCTCGATGAACAACAATGTCGGGTATGTCAATGCGGTCGAAAAACTGTTCGGCATTGAGGCCCCTGAGAGGGCGAAATTCATCAGGACGATGGTCGCGGAGATGGGCCGGCTCTCGAGCCATATAATCTGGCTCGGCACCCACGTCCTGGACATCGGGGCGACCACCCCGTTCCTGCATGCCATGGCAGCGAGGGAAAAGCTGCTTGATCTCTTTGAGATCCTCTGCGGGGCCCGCCTGACCGTCAGCTACCCGCGTGTCGGAGGCGTACGCAATGACATCTCGCAGCAGTTCCTGGATGAACTGTATGATTTTGTCCTCGAGTTCCCTTCACATATGGACGATTATGAAACGCTCGTCACCGAGAACAGGATATGGAAGGACCGCACGGTCGGCATCGGGGTCATCTCGGCAGAAGAGGCTGTCAACTGGGGCCTGACCGGAGGGACCCTGCGCGGTTCCGGGGTCGACTACGATGTCCGCAAATACGCCCCGTATGACGCCTATGACAAGGTCGAATTCGACGTTCCTGTCGGGAAAGCGGGAGACTGCTACGACCGGTATCTCGTCAGGGTCGAAGAGATGAGGCAGGCCAACCGCATTATACTGCAATGCATTGAAAAACTGCCGGCAGGAGCCGTGATGGCGGATTCCCCTAAATTTACTCTCCCTCCCAAGGACCTGGTCCTGAAGGACATGGAGCATCTCATCCATCAGTTCATCCTGATAACCAAAGGCCCGACAGTGGCGGAGGGTGAGGTCTATGTCGGGACCGAGGTCCCGAAGGGCGAACTTGGTTTTTATTTTGTGAGCGACGGCACCGGCAAACCGTACCGGATGCGGGTCAGGGCCCCTTCCTTCGTCCATGCGTCGGTCCTGCCGAGGCTCAGCGAAGGCGGGCTGATCGCCGATGTGATCGCCAATATCGGTACGATAGATATCGTGCTGGGAGAATGTGACCGCTGAACGGCGGCCGCGAGCGGATGAATACTATGCCAGAAAAACAGATGCTTAGTGCAGCAGCACTCAAAGAGATACAGGACATTCGGAAGAACTATCCGACGGCCCGTGCAGCGCTCCTGCCGGCCCTCTATGTCGCGCAGCGGGAGTTCGGATGGCTTTCGCCCGAGGCGTACGAGGCTGTTTCGGACCACCTGGGCGTGCCGAAGGCGATCGCCCGCGGGGTGGGGACTTTCTATGCGATGTACAAGCATAAGCCGCTGGGCAGGCATGTGGTGCAGCTCTGCACCAATGTCTCCTGCATGATCCTGGGGGCGGAAAGACTGGTCGATCTCCTGAAAAATAAATACGGGCTCGAGCCCGGCGGGACGACTGCGGACAACAGGTTTTCGCTGGTTATCATGGAATGCATCGGCGCCTGCGGCACCGCGCCTGCCATGCTGGTGAACGACGATTTCCATGAGAACCTGACCGACAAGAACATTATCGAGATCCTGGAGAGATATACCTAAGTCCATGGAAAACGTGCTTCTGAAAAACATAGAGAATCCGAATTCCGCCGACATAAAGGAATATATGGCGGTCGGAGGATATGTCAGCCTTGCCAAGGCCTTCGAAAAAAGCCCGAAGGAGATCATCGACGAGGTGAAGAAGGCAGGGCTCAGGGGCCGAGGCGGCGCAGGCTTCCCGGTTGCGATGAAATGGACCTTTGCCTCCGGCGACCCGAAGACCCCGAAGTACCTTCTCTGTAATGCCGACGAAGGTGAGCCGGGCACATTCAAGGACAGGCCGATCCTCGAGAAGAACCCCCACGTGCTGATCGAAGGCATGGCTATATCCGGATATGCCCTCGGGGCCGAATACGGTTTTATCTACCTGAGGGGAGAGTATCCTGCTGCCAAACATATCCTCGACAAGGCAATAGCCCAGGCCTACGAGAAGGGCTTCCTCGGCGAAAATATCGCGGGCAACGGCGTCCGGTTCCACCTTGCCGTACATCAGGGGGCCGGGGCATATATCTGCGGCGAGGAAACAGCACTTATTGAGTCCCTTGAAGGGGACAAAGGACAGCCGAGGATCAAACCTCCTTTCCCGGTGAATGTCGGCGTTTTTTCGAAACCGACCGTCGTGAACAATGTCGAGACCCTTTCGAACCTGCCATATCTGATCAGCATCGGCGGGGAGGCCTACGCCAAGATCGGGAGTCCCGACTGCCCCGGCCCGAAAATCTATTGTGTGAGCGGGCATGTCGAACGGCCGGGAGTCTATGAACTGCCGATGGGGACAAACCTGCGGGACATCATCTATACCCATTGCGGCGGCATTAAGGGGGGCCGGAAGCTCAAGGCGGTCATCCCGGGCGGGATCTCGACGCCGGTGCTGCCGCCCGACAAGATCGACTGCGCCATGGACTTTGTCAATATGCCGAAACACGGGAGCATGCTCGGATCAGGCGCTGTGATCGTGATGGACGAAAGCGTCTGCCTGGTCAAGGTATGTTACCGCGCCCTGAAATTCTTTGAGCACGAGTCCTGCGGGAAATGCACCCCCTGCCGGGAAGGGACAGGATGGCTCAGGAGCATCCTCGGCAGGATCGAGCAGGGGACCGGCGCCGAGGGAGACATCGACCTGCTCCTGTCCGTTGCCGCCAACATGATCGGCAAGACCTTCTGTCCGCTTGGCGATGGGGCAGCCTCGGTCGTGCAGAATTTCATCAAACACTTCAGGCCTGAGTTCGAAGAGCATATCAGGGCACAGGCCTGTGTCGTCCAGGGACAGAAATAATGATCACGGTAACGATAAACGGAAAAGAGATAAAGCTCGAAAAGGCGGTCACCGTACTTGAGGCTGCCAGGTCGGCAGGGATAAAGATCCCGACCCTCTGCTATCACGAGCAGCTCGAGAGATACGGCGGCTGCAGGCTCTGCCTGGTCGAGGTGGAGAAGATGCCGCGGCTCCAGACCGCCTGCACGCTGATGGCCGCTGACGGTATGATCGTGCGGACAGAGACCGAGGCGATAGCCGATGTCAGAAGGGGCATCCTTGAGTTCCTCCTCATCAATCACCCTCTTGACTGTCCGTACTGCGACAAGGCGGGGGAATGCGAGCTCCAGGACCTTGTTGAGAAATACGGGCCGACGACCAGCCGGTTCAAGGAAAAAAAGAGGAAGGTTACCGAAAACCTCCAGGACCCTGTTATTGTGCGGAACATGGAACGGTGTGTCATGTGTACCCGCTGTGTCCGGATGTGCGAAGGGGTTCAGGGTGCCGCTGCCATCGGGGTCATCAACCGGGGAGGGCATTCACATATTGAGCCGTTCTCCGGGAACAAGTACGACTGCGAATATTGCGGCAACTGCGTCTCTGTCTGCCCGGTGGGGGCGATCATGTCCCGGCTCCACCGCCACAGCTACCGGCCATGGCAGGTAAAGGAAAAAGTTGAGACGGTCTGTCCCTACTGCGGTGTCGGCTGCACGGTCGTTGCTCAGGTGCGTGATGATGTGATCAAACGGGTCATCCCGCGTATAGGCTCACCGGTCAACAACGGCATGCTCTGCTCGCGCGGCAGGTTCGGATATGAATTTGTCGGACACCCCGACCGGCTGACTGCCCCGCTCATCAGAAAGAACGGCGTACTCGAGGAGACGACCTGGGAAGAGGCGATAGGCTTTGTCGCCAAGAGGCTGACCGAGATCAAGGGAAAGCATGGCGGCAACGCTGTTGCCGGGATAGCTTCCCCCCGCTGCACGAACGAGGACAATTACATATTCCAGAAATTCCTGCGGGTGACCCTCGGGACGAACAATATCGACAGTACGGCGCGGATGGGCTATGCCGGGGCCCAGGCGTTCATCGAAAATATCTTCGGGCAGGGGGCAACAGGAAATATCATCTCAGGCCTGGCCAATTCCGATACGGTCCTGGTGGTCGGCGGCGACCCGACGACCGTTAATCCGATACTCGGGCTTCAGATAAGGGCCTGTTCCAGGAAGGGCGGCACGATCCTTACCATAGGGCATGTCCGCGGTCTCCAGCATTTCAGCCCGGTTGAACTGGATCCCGGAGCCATGCTTGAGACGACCCTTCTCGAATGCCTTGTCCTGAGCCTTCTGGACAGAAAAGGGCTTCCGGGTTCAAATCCGGCGCTTGAGGCAAAGATCAAGGCTGTCCATGCTGATAACGCAGAGTTCCTTAAGAACAGCTGTATCACGAAAGAGGGGCTTGCTGATTTTGTTGATAAGCTCGGAAGTTCTGGGACCCCGGCCGTTGTCATCGGCAAGGACCTCCTCCAGACTGCAGGAAGCGGGTACAGGCTCTTCCTCGTATGCGCAATAAATTATATTGTCAACGGCAGGGTGTATCTTCTTTCAGACCATGCCAATGAGCAGGGGCTTCTCGACATGGGCTGTGCTCCGGACCTGCTTCCGGGATACCGGCCTCTGTCGTACGCCGAGTTCAGAAAGAGATATGAGACCGCCTGGAAGACGCCTCTTCCGGAAAAGCCCGGGCTGAATATATTCGAGATGATCGGGGCGGCAGAAAACGGTACGCTCAAGGCACTGTATGTCATGGGAGAGAACCCGGTCTTTAATCTGCCTGATGCGGCGACGGTTACGGCCTCGCTTAAAAAACTTGAACTGCTCGTTGTCCAGGACATCTTCCTTACCGAGACAGGCAGGCTAGCCGATGTAGTGCTTCCGGCGCTCAGCTGGGCGGAAAAGGACGGGACCTTTACGAATATGGAACGCAGGATCCAGCGGGTCAGAAAGGCCGTTAATCGCGAGGGGATGGCGGATTGGCAGATAATCACCGAGGTGGCCAGAAACATGTCCGGCAAGGCTCATTATACCGGGGCTGTTGCTGTCTTTGAGGAGATCGCGCGTGTTTCTCCCCTTCACCGGGACCTGTCCTATGATGAAATAGAACAGGGGAACGTCATCTACCCTTACAAGGGCGAACCACTCAGGGGTTCTGCTGAGGATATTGCCGTGCAGAAGCCTGCTGCCGCGGCCGAAGGGACGATCTCTCTTGCTATTGACCGGCTGCTCTTTCATTCAGGGACCCTCAGCAGGAAATCCCCGGCGCTCATCAAGATATACCCTGAGGCAGTGGCCCGGATACATCCTGAAACAGCAGTTTCATTGTCACTTGCAGAAGGCGATGTCATCCGTATATCCTCACAGAGCGGGAAGATCGAGCTTCCGGTCGTCCTTGACCGGCATGCCGGCCGCTCAAGCGTTCTGGTGCCGAATATCTTTGAGGGCACCGGTGCCCTGAGGCTGGCAGGCATGGGGCTGGACCCGGTCCTGAAGGCCCCGGCCATCAACGGCACCCCCGTAACTATCGAGCGCATCGGGAAGGTTACTCCATGATAGACCTCATAACTGATCTCATAACACGCGGCATCGCCTTTATCCTGTCGTTCGGACTTGCCGGCCAGATTTTTTTGGTCCTGATAAAGATCGGCATCGTCTTTGTTGCCACGCTGCTCCATGTTGCGTATGCAACCTACTGGGAGCGCAAGGTCATTGCCCATATGCAGTTCAGGCTTGGCCCGCGCGAGGTCGGCCCGTTCGGTCTTTTCCAGCCGTTCGCCGACGGGATAAAGCTCTTTTTCAAGGAAGATATCATCCCGGCCAAGGCCGACAAGACGATATTCTACCTGTCGCCGGTCATCTTTTTCATCGCAGCGCTCACGTCCCTGGCGGTGCTCCCGTTCTTCGACGGCTTTGTGGTTGCCGATATCAATGTCGGGCTGCTCTTCCTGCTGGCGATGTCCTCACTCGGGGCCTACGGTATCGTCATGTCAGGCTGGTCCTCAGGCTCAAAGTATTCATTCCTGGGCGGTCTGCGTTCGGCCTCACAGGTCATCAGTTATGAGATAGCGATGGGCCTGAGTCTCGTCGGGGTCATGATCATGGCCGGCTCCCTGAATATTTCTGATATCGTGCGGGCGCAGCATGAGTATGCGTCAGGTTTTTATGCCCTGCCGCAGATCATCGGTTTCTTCGTCTTTGTGGTAGCGGCCTTTGCCGAGACGAACAGGCTGCCCTTTGACCTTCCTGAGGCAGAGAGCGAGCTCGTTGCAGGCTATTTTACCGAATACAGCGGATTCAGGTTCGCCATGTTCTTCCTGGGGGAATACACCGGCATGCTGATCATGTCCTCGATAGGGGTGCTCTGCTTCCTCGGCGGCTGGACCGTCCCTAAGTTTGTCATGAACCTGCTGCCGTTCCTGTCGCGGCTGCCGGCATTTGTCTGGGTCCTGGTCTTTCTGGCCAAGGTATATATCTGCATGTTCTTCTTTTACTGGATACGCGCGACCCTGCCGCGCTACCGTTATGACCAGCTTATGGCCATCGGCTGGAAGATCATGATACCACTTGCCCTGTTCAATATCGTGCTGACCGGTACGCTGAAGATCTTCGGGTGGCTCTCATGAAGAACAGCCTGATGAAGACAGTATTCTTTACCGAGATCCTGTCGGGTCTCGCCCTGACCTTCCGGACGCTCTTTAAGTCACCGGTGACGAGGCGGTACCCGAAGGTAAAACCGGTGGTTGCCGCCGGATACCGGGGCCTCCATGCCCTTGCAAAGGATGATGACGGCAAGATGAAGTGTGTCGGCTGCGGGCTCTGCGGGGCCTATTGCCCTTCGCAGTGCATCCATATTTATACCGCGGAGGGTGAGGACAATAAAAAGATAGTCGAGCGGTATGAGGTAGACGTCCTCAGGTGCATATTCTGCGGCTTCTGTGTTGAGGCCTGCCCGTTCGGCGCGATCTCGCTGAGTGAGCATTACGAGTATGCCGACTATACCAAGGGGTCATTTTATATGACCAAGGAAAAACTGCTTGAAAATTGGGACAAATACTTCGCGGGCGAAAAAGGGAAACGCTATTACCGGGAGTTTTGGAGACCCCGGGCAGAGGATCTTCATGGACATGACGACCAGGCAATGTTCAGCAAGATCAAGGGGAAAGTGAAAGAATGACCATGCTGCCACAGCTCATCTTCGGATATTTTGCAGCGGTGATCGTCCTGCTGTCGTTGCTGGTGATCACGAGGAAGAACCCCGTGCATAGCGTCATGTGGATGCTCCTGCTCTTTTTCCATATTGCCGCCATGTACCTGTTCCTGAATGCCGAGTTCATAGCGGCGATCCAGGTCATTGTCTATGCCGGCGCCATTCTCGTGCTCTTCCTGTTTGTCGTCCTGCTCCTGAATCTGAAGGAGGAGCTTGAGGCCGACCGTTTTGTCGGGTCGTGGCCTGTGGCGGTGCTTGTTTCCGGGGGGATCTTCCTCGGCCTCGCCTCGGTCCTGCGTTCTTTTGTGATCGGCAGGCAGGGGAGCTTTACGGTCGAACTTATCCAGAAGGTCACGCATACCAAGACGCTCGGGCTGATCATGTACACCGAGTATCTCTTCCCCTTTGAGATAGCCTCCCTGATCCTGCTGATCGCAGTGATCGGCGCTATAGTGCTCGCAAAAAAACGGATGAGGAGTCACTGATGGTCCCCTTGAACTGGTATCTGATACTGAGTGCAGCCGTCTTTTCGATAGGGATCTTCGGCTTCCTGACCCGCAGGAACATCATCATCATGTTCATGTCGATAGAGCTCATGCTCAATGCGGTGAACATCAGTCTTGTGGCCTTCAGCCACTACCTGCAGGACCTGAGGGGGCATGTACTGGTATTTTTCATCATAACCGTTGCCGCGGCCGAGGCCTCGATCGGCCTGGCGATCATCATCGCACTTTTCAGGAACAAGAACACGGTCCATGTCGATGAGATGAACGAGATGAAGGGATGATGACCGTTATGACCAAGCAGGCGGAATCAATCAGCCGGAGAGGAAGGAAGCCATGCAGCATTACCTGTTAATACCATTTCTGCCCTTTGCAGCATTTCTCATCAATATCCTGTTCGGCAGGATGCTGCTGAAAGAGAAGGCGCACTGGGTTTCGATCCTCGCGGTCGCGGTCTCCTGGGTCGTCTCTGTGATGACCCTTCTGGACGTCATCTCCGGGAAGACCCTGAACCAGGATGTCTATACCTGGATCCTTTCGGGGAATTTCAGGGTCTCGGTCGGGTTTCTGATCGACCAGCTGACCGCGGTCATGCTGATCGTGGTCACGACCTGCAGCATGCTCATCCATATCTATTCTGTCGGCTACATGCATGGGGACAGCGGCTATTACCGGTTCTTTTCATACCTGAGCCTCTTCACCTTCTGCATGCTCATGCTGGTCATGGCGAATAATTTTCTGCAGCTCTATTTCGGATGGGAAGGGGTCGGCCTCTGCTCATATTTTCTTATCGGCTATTATTTCGACAAGAAATCGGCCTCCGACGCCGGGAAGAAGGCGTTCATCGTCAACCGGTTCGGCGACTTCGGGTTCGGTATCGGCATCTTCGTGATATTCCTGACGTTCGGGACCGTCTATTATGAGCCGGTCTTCAGCCAGGCAGCCGGCTTTGCTACGAAGAGCATCAATTTCCTCGGCTATGACCTGCATCTGATGACCGTCATTGCCCTGCTCCTTTTCTGCGGGTCCATCGGTAAATCGGCCCAGATGCCGCTCCACGTATGGCTGCCGGACGCCATGGAAGGCCCGACCCCGGTCAGTGCCCTCATCCATGCCGCGACCATGGTCACTGCCGGCGTCTTCCTTGTGGCGCGCTGCAACGCCATATTCAGCCTCTCGGAGCTTGCGCTGACAATTGTTGCGCTGACCGGGGCGATCACCTCCCTTTTTGCGGCGAGCATCGGCCTGGTGCAGAACGATATCAAGAGGATCATCGCGTATTCGACCATCAGTCAGCTCGGGTATATGTTCCTTGCCTGCGGGGTCGGCGGTTACACTGCCGGCGTCTTCCATCTGTATACGCACGCCTTTTTCAAGGCCCTGCTCTTTCTCTGCGCAGGAAGCGTCATGCATGCGATGGCCGGCGAGTTGAACCTCCACAAGATGGGCGGCCTGAAAAAATATATGCCGGTCACGTATATCACCATGCTGCTGGCCTCGCTCAGCATAGCAGGCATACCGGGCTTTGCCGGGTTCTTCAGCAAGGACGAGATCCTCTGGCTGGCCTATTCAAGCACGAACCCGGTCGGGAAATTCGTCTGGCTCATCGGCACGCTGGTGGCCTTCCTGACCGCGTTTTATTCCTTCAGGCTCATATTCCTGACCTTCCATGGAAGTTTCAGGGGCACGCATGAACAGGAGCACCACCTCCATGAATCTCCCAAGACGATGACGGTCCCGCTGATGCTGCTCTGCATCGGGGCCATAGCCTCCGGCTGGATAGGCATATCGAACCTCATCGGCGAATTGGTCGGGATAGAGCACCTGAACTGGTTCACCGGGTTCATGCAGCCGGTCCTCGGGCATCCCGAGGGGCACGGGACCCATGCCGAGGAGTGGGGAGTGATGCTGATCTCTATCATGGCAGGGGTCTCAGGGATCGGACTCGCTTATTACCTGTATATCAAAAGGCCGGAACTCCCTGACAAGATCATGGCGCAGTTCAGCACGGCCCACCGGGTCCTCTTTAATAAATATTATGTTGATGAGCTCTATGACCTCCTGATCATCAGGCCTGCGCTTTGGACGGCAAAGAACGTGCTGATCGGCGTGGGAGATGTCCGGATCATTGAGGCGATCGTCAACGGAGTGCCAGCCTCGATCGGCGGGTTCAGCAAACAGTTGCGGAGGCTGCAGACAGGGTTGCTGCAGCATTACGCCACGATCATGGCCATGGGCCTCTTTGTCATCGGGGCGTTCATGTTATTGAGGAACTGGTAAATGGACCAGGCGACCGTCAATACCCTCGGGTTCCCGATCTTAAGTCTGCTCATCTTCCTGCCGGTGGCAGGGGCCTTGGGTCTTCTGCTGATGAAAAGCAGCCAGGAGGGCCTGATCAGGATGTTTGCGCTTCTCGTCAGCATCGCCGGGTTCCTGCTGTCCCTGCCGCTCTTCACCGCCTTTGACAAGACCACCCATGCGATGCAGTTCGTCGAAAGGCATGCCTGGATCCCTGCCTGGAACATCAACTACCACCTCGGGCTTGACGGCATCAGCATCCTCTTTGTGCTGCTCTCGACCCTGGTTACCATTTTGTGCATTCTCATCTCCTGGAATTCCATCAAGGTAAAGGTCAAGGAGTTCTATATCTCGCTGCTCGTCGTCGAAGCAGCAATGATCGGCGTCTTCTGCTCTCTTGATTTCTTCCTCTTTTATATATTCTGGGAGGCCATGCTGATACCGATGTATCTCCTTATCGGGGTATGGGGAGGTCCGAACCGTATCTATGCGGCCGTCAAGTTCTTTCTCTTCACCCTGGTCGGCAGTGTATTGATGCTGGTCGGCATCATCGTGCTCTATCTTTATTCAGGCGGGACCTTTAACATCCTTGAGCTGAGCACACGGATCTATCCCTATGACATGCAGCTCTGGCTCTTCTGGGCGTTCTTTGCGGCCTTTGCCGTGAAGGTGCCGATGTTCCCTGTCCATACCTGGCTGCCGGATGCGCATACCGAGGCCCCGACCGCAGGCAGTGTCATCCTGGCCGCGGTCCTGATAAAGATGGGGGCCTACGGGTTCCTGAGATTCTCGCTGCCCATCCTTCCGGAGGCCTCAAAGGCCATGACACCGGTCATGATAACCCTCTCGGTCATCGCGATCATATACGGCGGGATAATCTGCCTTGCCCAGACAGACCTCAAAAGGCTCATCGCATACAGTTCGGTCAGCCATATGGGGTTTGTGACCCTTGGCATATTTGCCCTGAACGTGCAGGGGATGGAGGGCGGCATACTCCAGATGATCAACCATGGTATCGTGACCGGAGGCCTTTTCCTCGGCGTCGGCGTGATCTATGACCGTACCCATACGCGCCAGATCTCCGACTACGGCGGGGTGGCCTCGGTGATGCCGGTATATGCCTCCCTGTTCATCGTCTTTACCTTTGCCTCCATCGGGCTGCCGGCAACGAACGGGTTCATCGGCGAGTTCCTGATCCTCCTGGGAGGTTTCAAGGCGAACCAGTGGGCGGGGGTGCTTGCGGCCAGCGGCATCATCATCGGTGCCGGCTATATGCTCTGGCTCTACCAGAGGGTATTTTTCATGGAGACCAGCGAGAAGGTCTCCGGGCTTCATGACCTGGACACCCGGGAGCTCATTGCCCTGCTGCCCATGGTGATACTGATCTTCTGGATAGGCATCTATCCGGACACCTTCCTCGGCTTTATGCATGAGTCGGTGCGCCATCTCCTTGAGCGGGTGAACAGCGGCAGCGCCCATGGGGTGTCGGTAGCGAAAAATATTGTCGAGATACTGAAATGACAGGAGGATGCTGATGCAGTTTCTGATGCCTGACCTGGGACCGGTGATGCCGGAGATCATCATGACCGTCCTGACCCTGCTGATACTCCTGGCCGACCTTGTGATTAAACGGAAGGAGACGGTTGCCCTGTTGAGCGTCTTCTGTATAGCCGCCGTTGTCTATTCTTTAAAGGGGTCCCTCGGGACCACGTTTAACGGGATGTTCATCTCAGACGGGTACAGCATCTTCTTCAAGCTTATCTTCCTGCTCAATGTGATCATGACCATCTTGATCTCCGTCCGGTATATCGTTATCGAAAAGATCAATTTCGGCGAATATTACGCGCTGATCCTTTTTTCGACGCTCGGAATGATGATCATGGCTTCGGCCGGCGACCTGATCGTCCTCTATCTCGGCCTTGAGCTGATGGCGCTGAGCACCTATATCCTTGCCGGCTTCATCCGTTATGACGTCAGGTCAAATGAGGCTGCGGTGAAGTATTTCCTTCTCGGGGCCTTTGCCTCGGCCTTTCTGCTGTACGGGACCTCCCTGATATACGGGCTGACCGGCAGCACTGATCTCAGGGCCATTGCCGGGTATATAGCTGAAAAAGGGCTTGCCGGCAATCAGGCACTCCTGCTATCAATGATATTTTTTGCCGTGGCCTTTTCGTTCAAGATAGCCGCGGTTCCGTTCCATATGTGGGCCCCGGACGCCTATGAGGGTGCACCAACATCCATAACCGCCTATATGTCCGTCGGCCCCAAGGCTGCCGGTTTTGCCGTGCTGGGCAGGGTCTTTCTGACCGCCTTCGGTTCGCTCAGGGTGGAATGGTCCGTGATCCTTATCCCGATCGCCATTCTGACGATGGGCGTCGGCAACATCGTCGCCATTTCTCAGACGAACATAAAGAGGATGCTCGCCTATTCCTCGATCGCCCATGCCGGATATATCCTGCTCGGCATCATCGCCGGCACGCAGGACGGCCTGGCGAGCGTCATGGTCTATCTGCTCATCTATGCCTTTATGAATATCGGCGCCTTCGGGGTGATCATCATGCTCCGGTCCGAGAATTTCAAGGGTGATTCCCTTGAGGATTACGAGGGCCTTGCCAAGACCCATCCCGTTGCCGCTGCGCTGATGCTGGTATTCATGTTCTCCCTGACCGGCATCCCGCCCACGGCAGGCTTTATCGGCAAGTTCTCCCTCTTTGTGAGCGCGATCAACGCCGGCTACACGGGTGTGGTCATCATTGCCGTCATCTTCAGCGCCATCTCGGCCTATTTCTATCTGAGGGTCGTCATGCTGATGTATATGAAGGAACCGAAAGAGACGGTCGTACTCTCCACCTCACCCGCGCTGAGCCTCGCGCTCGCCGTGGCACTTATCTGCGTCCTGGCCATCGGCGTCGCCCCCGCAACCCTGCTGAATTTCGCGAAGTTTGCCGTAGCAGGGTTCTAAAAAACAGAGCCCTGTTCCGGTAGTTCACCAAAGATTTTTGCTTTTTTGGGCCTCCAGGGGGTACAATATTACTGTTTTCGTCTGCACTCTATAAGAATTCCTTGAATCTTCTTTTACGAGGCACATCCCCATGTCTACCGGCTGCGGATAATTTACGGACAAAATCGAGGTAATTAATGAAACGCGAAGATCTCAGAAATATAGCTATTATCGCCCATGTCGACCATGGCAAGACAACCCTTGTGGACGGCCTGTTGAAGCAGTCCGGCCTGTTCCGCTCGAACGAGAAGGTTCAGGAAAGGATGATGGACAACATCGACCTCGAGCGCGAGCGGGGGATCACCATCATGGCCAAGAACACGGCGGTCGACTACCTCGGTACAAAGATAAATATCGTTGACACCCCCGGCCATGCCGATTTCGGCGGAGAGGTGGAGAGGACCCTGAAGATGGTTGATGGCGTACTCCTCATGGTTGATGCCTCGGAAGGCCCGCTGCCCCAGACAAGGTTCGTGCTGCGCAAGGCGCTTGAGCTGAATCTCCCCCCGATCATCGTCATCAACAAGATAGACCGGCCTGATGCGCGGATACAGGAGGTCCTCAACGAGATCTATGACCTGTTTATCGACCTCGATGCAACAGAGGACCAACTGGATTTCCCCATAATCTATACGAACGCAAAGACCGGCATTGCAAAGCTCTCCATGGAGGACGATGCAAAGGACTTCAAGGTCTTGTTCGAACAGGTATTAAAGACCATCCCTCCCCCGGAGGCAGACCCTGATGAGGTCCTTCAGATGCTCGTGACGAATATCGACTATAACGACTATGTCGGCAGGCTGGCGATATGCAGGATCTTCTCTGGTACCGTCAAGGTCGGGGACTGGGTCCTGGTGCTGCAGGACAACGGGGTGACCGTCAAGGTCAAGGTAACATCTCTCTTCGGGTTCCAGGGGCTTAACCGTGTAGACGTCAAGGAGGCCTCGTTCGGTGACATTGTCGCTCTTGCAGGGATTGAAGGGATCAATATAGGGGATACGGTCACTGATGCCGAGAACCCCAAGCCCCTTCCGCGTATCAAGGTCGATGAGCCGACGATCTCCATGGTCTTTTCGATCAATACCTCGCCCTTTGCAGGCAAAGAAGGGAAGTATGTCACATCCCGCAATCTGAGGGAGAGGCTCGAAAAAGAGCTTCTTTATAATGTTTCGATAAAGGTGGATTTTGAGAATACCGATGCCTTCAAGGTGATGGGCAGGGGAGAGCTCCAGCTTGCGATCCTGATCGAGATGATGAGGCGCGAAGGCTATGAACTCTCTGTTTCGATGCCTGAGACAGTCACCCGGACGATCAAGGGTGCGATCCATGAGCCGATGGAAAACCTTGTCATCGATGTGCCTGAGGACTATGTTGGAGTTGTTACCCAACAGATAGGCATTCGAAGGGGCAGGATGCAGAAGATGCAGAACAACGGCCACGGCAGGGTACGCCTGGAGTTTCGGATACCTTCCCGGGGACTTATAGGGTTCCGCTCCCAGTTTCTGACCGACACCAGGGGCACAGGGCTTCTGAACCACCTTTTTGACGGATATGAGCCATGGCAGGGACAGATCTCCAAGCGGACGACCGGCGCACTCGTCTCTGACAGAACCGGCAGGACAACGGCCTATGCGCTCTTTCACCTGCAGCCGAGGGGCACGCTCTTTGTGACGGAAGGTACGTCTGTGTATGAAGGCATGATCATCGGCGAGAATTCACGGGACAATGATCTGGATGTGAATGTCACTAAAGAGAAGAAAATGTCGAATATGAGGTCCTCAGGTGCCGATGAGGCGCTTCAGCTGGTACCCCCCAGACTCCTCAGCATGGAGCAGGCCATAGAATTCATCAAGGAAGACGAACTGGTGGAGATCACTCCCACGTCTGTCCGGATCCGCAAGAAGATATTGGACCCGCATAAACGCCCGAAGAACAGGGATGAGAAATAAAACAGCGCTGAAACAAAGCGGTATCATCTAAGTCAAAAATAAAGGTCCGGCAGTTCCCGTAGCGGGAGACTGCCGGACCTTTTTTATCTATTGATCAGACTATAAACCCGGCAATTGAATATCCCAATCTGTCATCCCCGCTTGTCGGGGATCTTTCTTTGTTTTCAGAGAGATTCCGGATACCCAAACATCGGGCACAAGCAAGCCGGAATGACAAAGTTAAACTATATGCTTGCCGTGTTAACAAATAGCTACTTCTTGGTTATCTCGTACTTCCCGTCCTTGTCTATCTGAATGACAGCGTTCAGGAAACGGACTTTGTAGCCGTTTTCCTTGAGATCATCATAGGCCATCTCGGCCCTGATCCCGGTGGTGCAGTGGGTGATGATCTCCTTGTCCTTCGGCAGTTCGGCAAGACGGCCTGCGATCTTGTCTGCAGGGATGTTCGTGGCTCCCCTGATAATGCCGTTCATTGCCTCGTCAAGGTCCCTCACATCGAGGATCATCTTGTCCTTTGCGCCCTTTTCAGCGAGCGCCTTAAACTCCTCGATCGAGATCTCGCCGGGTCTCGGCTTCGGAACATATGATATGGCAGTCCCCAGACTGCCGGTCTTCAATTCGCCGCCGGACTGTTTCCAGGCCTCGAGCCCTCCGCGCAGCACGGTTGTCTCTTTGAAACCCCAGGACCGTATGGTCTTAAAGGCATCCTCGGCGCCGTTGCCGTAAAGAATGACCGGGGCTGACTTGTCCCCCGGGAACCTGTCCTTGGCCGAGGCAACTTCTTTGGCCGGAAGTGTGACTGCCCCGGGGATGAATCCTTTTGCAGCCTCTGCAGGGTCTCTTAAGTCGATCAGGACGTAGGCCATGTCCTTTGTGATCATCTCCTTCAGATTGGAAGCTTCAGAAACAAGCTGGTTGCCGCCTTTTTTCCATTCAGGCATGCCATCATGGAAGACCTTGACGTTGGTGTAGCCAAGCGCTTCTGCCCGACGGGCAGAATCAGGACTCAGCCTTCAGGTCACCCCGCCGCAATAGAAGATGAGCAGCCTGTCCTTTTCCTTCGGCAGGACCGTATCCTTGAGCTTGTCGAAAGCCGGCTGAGGCAGCGACAGGGCAAACGGGATATGCCCCTCGACGTATCGCGGCGCAGGCCTTGAATCAAGCAGGGTGAACTTGCCTTTCTCCGGGCCGGCTGCGATGAGCTTCAGAAGTTCACCTGTCGAGACCAGTTTTTCGGGGGCCACCTTTGCCGGCGGCTTGACATCAAGACTGACGGCATAAGGGGTCTTCTCCCCGCCGCTGAACTTTACGCCGATCTCCTTTTCCTTTGGTATCGCCGTAATCTTATCAGCCCCGGTAAGCTTCAGGTCATCCCCGTATTTAATGACCCAGATCAGACTGCCGACAGACACCTGGATCGTCCTGAACTTCTCTGACACGCCAAAGAAAGTGCCCCTGACAACATCATCAACAGGCGGATGGCACTGCTTGCAGGCGGCAGCAGTCGTCGGTTTTGCAGCATCGGCCCGGGATGCCATCCCGACAAAGACCAGAAAGAGAGAAAGAACTACCAGCAAACTTTTTCGTAACATAATTAACCTCCATTCTAAAGTTACAGCTTTAAGTTAAGTATATTCGATACTATTTACCTTGTCAAGATTGGAGCGGGCCCACATATTACTCAATGTATAGCAAAAAACGGCGTTTGGGGTAATAGGGGGTGATTTGCAGAGGAGTCGTTACTTGATCTTGTATTCCTTGATCTTTGTCCTGAGGGTATTGCGGTTGATGCCGAGTATCTTTGCGGTCTTTAACTGGTTGCCGCCGGACTCCCGAAGCACGATCGAGATGAGGGCCTTTTCGACCTCGGCGATCACCGTGGCGTAAAGGTTAAAGTTAGTGACCCGGGACATATCTTTGAGATAGCGGCGCAGTTTTTCCTCAAGGAAATCCTTAACAGACCAGGCCGAGTCCTCATCGATCAGGAGGTCTTTCTTTTCAATGACAGATCCGGCAGAGAGTATGCATGCCCTCTTGATGACATTCTCGAGTTCGCGGACATTCCCCGGCCATTCGTATTTCAGCAGGGCATCTTTTGCATCTTTGGACAGGGCCTTTTCGCCTGTTTCGAGCTTTACGACTGATTCCCGGAGGAAGTTCTTAATAAAAAGCGGGATGTCCTCTTTCCGGTCCCGCAGCGGCGGAAGTTTGATCTGGACAACATTGAACCGGTAATAGAGGTCTTCCCTGAAGAGCCCCTTTGAGACGGCCTCAGAGAGGTTCTTGTTCGTCGCGCCGATGACCCGTACATCGGCTTTCTTCACCTCGTTGCTGCCGATGGGGCTGAACTCCTTTTCCTGCAGAAAGCGCAGCAGCTTTGCCTGAAGTCCCGGCGCCATCTCGGATATCTCATCGAGGAAGAGGGTTCCCCCGTTGGCCATTTCAATGGTGCCTTTTTTATCCTTTGAGGCTCCGGTGAAGGCGCCCTTGCGGTACCCGAAAAGTTCTGATTCGAGGAGGTCCTTGGGGATCGCTGCGGCATTGATGGCAACAAAAGGTCCGATAGAGCGGCTGCTGTTAAAATGGATCGCCTTTGCCACCAGTTCCTTGCCGGTGCCGCTCTCCCCGGTCACCAGGACGGTCACGTCCTTGGAGGCTACCTTTCCGATGTCCTTGAAGACCTTCAGCATGACAGGGCTCTTGCCGATCATCTGCGGGTATTCCGACTCGAAGACCGTCTTTTTCAGCTCCCGAAGCTCAGCGCGCAGAGACAGGTCCCTGAAGACCTTCTCGACAACGATCTTCAGCTCTTCGATGTCGAACGGTTTTTCAAGATAGTCATAGGCTCCTTCTTTCATGGCGGTTATGGTGCTCTGCATCTTGGCATGGGCCGTGATCATGATCACCGCGGCATCAGGATGGACCGAGCGGATCTCCCTGAGGCCTTCGAGCCCGTCACCGTCCGGCAGCATAAGGTCGAGCAGGATGACCTGAGGCATGTTCTGCACGGCCTTGAGGCCTGAGGCAAGCCGCGGCCGCGAGGTAATGGAGTACCCCAGGGGCTCCAGGGCCTTTTTGATCACCCAGACGATCCCTTCATCGTCATCAATGACTAATATTTTTTTATTGTTGTCCATGCTGTCCGAAAGGCAGGTAAATCTGAAATGATGTCCCCTTTTTCTCCTGGCTCTTAACCTTGATCAATCCCCTGTGGTCTTTGATTATCTTTTTTGATAAAGCAAGGCCTATGCCAGTGCCGCCTTTTTTGTTCGTATAAAACGGCATAAAGATCCTCTTAAGGATTTCTTCCGGGATCCCCTTGCCGTTGTCGGTAAAGGTGATCAGGGCCCAGCGCTTTATTTTGCCGCCCTCTCTGAAGGACTCACGGGAGAGGGCGGTCGAGATCTCCAGGGTGCCTCCCTTGCTCATGGATTCTACTGCATTCTTGATAATATTGAGAAAAACCTGCAGAAGTTTGCCTTCTTCCCCGCTGACCAGGGGCAGACTTGGGTCATAGTGGCGTGAGAGCTTTGTGCGAGACTTATTAATTGTTGCCTCCATGACGGACAGTGCTTTTTCTATGACCTCATGAATATTGACGGGGCTGAAGGAAGGCTTCCTGCAGATCGTGAGATAGTCGCTGAGGATGCCGTTCAGCCGGTCGGTTTCCCTTATGATCAGGTCCGTATATTCGTCAATAGACGCATTCTGCGGTTTATTGCGCAAAAGTTGGGCAGCCCCCTTGATACCTCCCAGGGGATTTTTTACCTCATGCGCGATCGATCCGATCAGGTATACCATCGAGTCAAAGTCATAGTCTTCACGTTCTGCTATGGTTATATTCTTAGAGAGGGACAGCACAGCCCCTTCCACCCTGTTATCGTTGTAAAAAGGCGAGAGGTTGAAATCCAGGTTGACCGGCGTCCCAATCGTGACGCTGG
>SCQH01000015.1 GCA_004321925.1 Nitrospirota bacterium
ATCCCCGGGCTTAAAGCCCCTACTGTTGGCTTGTCGGGGATCTTTCTTTGTTTTCGGAGAGATTCCGGATACCCAAACATCGGGCACAAGCAAGCCGGAATGACAAAGTTAAACTATTTGCTTGTCGAGTTAATAGTAAACTCTGCTACAGGTGACCGGAGGTCATCTAGACGATCGTCAGGGGGCTCTTGATCATCTCATTGCGCTGGGCCGACCGGACTGTATTTTCGAGCAGCATCGCGATGGTGACCGGACCGACACCTCCCGGGACAGGGGTGATAGAAGCCTTTTTTGAGACTGAAGCGAAATCAACATCTCCGGTGATGGTGCCGTCCTTAAGCATGTTTATCCCGATATCGACCACGACCGCGCCGTCCTTCACCATATCCCCCTTGATAAGCCCAGCCCTCCCGGTGGCGCTGCAGAGTATATCGGCCTGTTTCGTGAAGGATGCAAGGTCCTGCGTTTCCCTGTGGCAGACGGTCACGGTCGCCTCTTTGGCAAGGAACATCAGCGAAAGCGGTTTGCCTACCGCCAGACTCTTGCCGATGATCACCGCATGCTTTCCCTTGATCGGGATGTTATGGTGCTCCAGCAACCGTATGACCCCATACGGCGTACAGGGCAGGAAGCTCCGCATAGAGGGCAGCAGGTTAATATTCTGGGGTGTATCTCCGTCGACCATCTTGAATAACTGGAAGGTCGATTCGTCGGCAGCGAGCCTCCCGACTGAAATGGCGCCGAGCCCGTCAACGTCCTTTTCGGACACGATCGAATTGATGACCCTCCGCGCATTGATGCGCATCGGCAGAGGCATCAGCAGAAGCAGACCGCTCATCCTCTCGTCCGCATTGATGGCATGGACAACATTCAGGATCTCGTTCAGCGAGGCGGTATCGGGCAGCCTGTGCTCATAGACGGTTATGCCGACCTGCCTGCAGGTCCCGACCGTTGTCTTGAAATACTGTATGGAAGCAGGGTTATCACCGACAAGCAGCAGCGCAATACCGACATCGATCCCTATCTTATTGAGCGCCGCGACGTCCTTCTTTACATCAGCCTTTATCTCCTCAGCCAGCTTCTTCCCGTCAAGTATACCTTTCATAACAACCTCTCTATTCCCAGATTATTTCCCGCTTTTTCCCCAGGAGTTATTCTAGATTTATTCCCGAATAAAATTCAATTTTCAGAAGATCCTTCGGCGAAATGCCATGCATGCAAAATAAGTCGTCCTTTGGTTCACCTGATAACAAACGCGTTGGCAGTGAACTCAGACATGATAATTTCCGGATGAATATATAAGCGCTGGGCCATCACCCTTTCAAATATATTATTTAAGTTGGCAACGTCGCCTGAATTTCGGTGTCACTTTTTAACGTCATTTGTGATATACTCTCCCATAGCGGGGATATTTCTACATTTTATGACGTTTACCAATTATTGTTGAAGGGTCAACGCTTCCAACCTTGGAAGGTGCAAAACAGAAGTCAGCTACCCGTATAGATCGGAACGCGCTAATAGCCCTTGTGGAGGCGCTCCGTTAATGAACAAACCTTTAAACGCAGCTGTCCGCAGCCATTACAGGTGGAAGGAGTGTACATGAGCGATCAAATAAATATAAGCGGCAACCCGATACAATATGACTTTAGCGTATCAGGTGAAAAGGATGTCAGGAGTAAAAGGATGATTTCTTTACAATTCAATAACTCTGGACCGGCCGAGGTGTTTTTAAATTTTGGAGAATCAACAAAGATAGAATTTGGCTCTGCCGACGGCGATAGCTTGGAGTTATATTTGCCGGATGCAATGTTGAACGACATACTCTTTTTGCTAAGTAACTGGACAGTAACACATTTTACCGTTGCCTACAAAAATAGCACAAAAGAAATTGTAAATTTCAATTTTTCTTCTGTAAAAAAATAACTGTGAGTTGCCCTACGCGATGGAACCTGTCCTGCCCGACAAACAACCGGCATGGAAGGGTAACTTAGAAATCTTCTTCCAGATTCTTTAGCCGTTCCGCGGGATCATCGAAAACTATCTCTGAGCAGTCGAAATGCTCGGGGTGAAACTCTCCGCCTGCCCAGTCAAGCATTTCCTCATGTTCCTCATTGCCCGGGTCCATGATGATATTGAGGAAATCCTCATATCCATGAGGTCCACCGCAGTCCTCCGGGGGACAGGCGCGCTCACCATCCATACACAGGGGATAGTCGATGCCTTTTTTCGCGGGCAGAATCTCTTCGAGTAAAATGATATGCTGCCAATCATCCCCGAAATCGTACGTATACTCGGCCTTTGAGTTTGCCAGGGTGAAAAAGTCCGCGATCTTCTTTTTCCATCCTAAGGAGACATTCGCGCCGAAGTCTTCATCGGGTATCCCTATCGCGACTTTCCGTCCCGTCTTCGGGTTCTTCATCCGGAACTCATGCAGATGAGAGTCGCTCCACCCAAAGACGTCCTGAATGGCCACATGAAGGTCCCAGAAGGAATATTCTGCAGGGACCCGAATCCTTCTCCAGATCGGGGGGCTGATCTCCTGCAGCGTTACCTTGAACTGATACACCTGTTCGGGCTGTTTACTCATGAAGCCTCCCCGGTTGCTGCGTCAGGCTAGATATCGATGTTCCGCGCCTCAAGGGCGTGCTTGACGATGAAATCTTTTCTCGGCTCTACCTGGTCACCCATGAGGATGGTGAAGATCTCATCCGCCTGGACGCTGTCTTCGATCGTTACCTGAAGGAGGGTCCGTTTGGTCGCATCCATGGTCGTCTCCCAGAGCTGCTGAGGGTTCATCTCACCCAGTCCCTTGTAACGCTGGATGGAGAGGCCTTTACGGGCCAGCTCAAAGATGAAGGTATAGAGCTGCGTGGTCGACGGCATTTCCTTCTGGCCGTCCTTCAGGCCGACGGTATACGGCGCAGCGCCAAGGTCCTTCATGGCGATATGGAGGGTTTCGAGCTCCCTGAACTCCGGCGACAGGAAGAAACCCATGTCGAGCTTTATCTTGTAGTTCTGCCTGGTGAGCAGGACGCCAAAGCCCTCATGCTCTTCGTCGTCATAGACCTCTCCGATGGTAAGGTCAGTGATGCCTTTGCGCAGCTTCTCAAGGAACGCCGCCAGTGCATTCTTGTCCTTCAGTATCGACTTGTCTATCCCCTCGGCAAGTATGGCCCTGAGCACCAGGGGATCTTTCCGCCTTCTTTCGAGCCACCCGATCAGCTTTTCATAGTCCGTGAGCTTCTCGAGGAAGGGGATCAGGGACTTGCCCTTCACCTCACGGCCCTTGATCGTCAGCGAGATATCATCAGAGGCCAGCTCAAAGAGCATGGACTGCAACTCAGCCTCGTTCTGGATATATTTTTCTGTCCTGCCTTTTTTCACCTTAAAGAGCGGGGGCTGGGCAATATAGAGATACCCCTTCTCGATGATCTGCGGCATCTGGCGGTAAAAGAAGGTCAGCAGAAGTGTCCTGATATGGGCGCCGTCCACGTCCGCGTCGGTCATCAGGATTATCTTATGGTACCGGGCCTTCTCGATGTCGAAGTCGTCTGCCCCGATCCCGGCCCCAAGCGCGGTGATGAGGATCCGGATCTCTTCGGAGCTGAGCATCTTGTCGAAGCGGGCCTTCTCGACATTAAGTATCTTACCCCTGAGAGGCAGGATGGCCTGCGTCCTGCGGTCCCTGCCCTGCTTTGCAGAGCCTCCTGCGGAATCTCCCTCAACGATGAATATCTCGCTCAGCGCAGCGTCCTTCTCGGAACAGTCGGCCAGTTTGCCGGGCAGACCGGTATCCTCGAGCGCGCCCTTCCTGCGGGTCAGCTCGCGCGCCTTCCTGGCCGCCTCTCTCGCCCGTGCGGCCTGGACCGCCTTTTCGAGGATCTTGCGGGCAATGGCCGGGTTCTCCTCGAAATAGGTCGAGAGGGCGTCATTGACGATCGACTCGATAATGCCCTTGGCCTCACTGTTGCCGAGCTTCATCTTCGTCTGGCCCTCGAACTGCGGGTTCGGCATCTTGATGCTGATGACCGCGGTCAGGCCTTCACGGATATCGTCACCCGAGACGCTGTCCTTGGTGTTCTTCAGGATGCCGGAGGCATTGGCATAACTGTTGGCTGTCCTGGTGAGCGCCGACTTGAATCCGACCAGGTGCGTGCCGCCCTCCCGCGTATTGATATTGTTGGCAAAGGTGAAGATAGTCTCGGTATAGCTGTCATTATACTGCAGGGCCACCTCTGCCGTGATCCCGTCCTTTTCGCCGGATATATAGACCGGTTTGGGATGCAGGATGATCTTGTTCCTGTTGAGATGCTCGACGAACGAGACAATGCCGCCTTTATAGAAGAACTCCTGGTTCTTGTCGGACCGCTCATCCATGATCGTGATCTTCAGTCCCTTGTTCAGGAAGGCAAGCTCGCGAAGCCGTTCCGACAACACATCATAGCTCAGGTCTGTCGTCTCGAATATCAGGGGGTCGGGCTTGAAGGTCACCTTGGTGCCGCGTGACTTTGTCTTTCCGACAATGGCCAAAGAACTGACAGGCACACCGCCCTTTTCGAACCGCTGCTGAAAGACCTGTCCGTTCTGCTTGATCTCCACGTCGAGCCATTCGGAAAGGGCATTGACCACTGATATGCCGACCCCGTGCAGACCGCCGGATATCTTGTAAGCGGAGGACTCGAATTTGCCGCCCGCATGGAGCTCTGTCAGGACGACCTCTGCCGCTGACCTGCCGTCCGGGTCCCCCGGGTGTGTCCCGGTCGGGATACCCCTGCCGTCATCGATGACCGTGCAGCTTGCGTCATGATGCAGGATGACCTCGATGTTGGTGCAGTATCCTGCAAGGGCCTCATCCACGCTGTTATCGACCGCCTCATAGACAAGGTGATGCAGCCCGTCCCGGCCTGTGGAGCCGATGTACATCGCAGGCCGTTTCCTGACCGCGCTCAGCCCTTTTAATATCTTGATATCTTCAGCACCGTACGTGCCGTTCGGTTCGTTTGTTTCGTTTGGTTCCTTATCTTCCATCTTCCCTCTATTCCTGTTCTATATTCTTTTTTTTCTGCTAGATCCGCATCGGCATGATGACACAGCGGTAATTCTCGTCCTCTGCATCTTTGACCAGCACCGGGCTTAAGGACGCCTGCATCTCCAGGATGACCTTCTCCGAATCGATGACCTCGAGTATGTCCAGCAGGTACCGCGAATTGAAGCCGAGCGCAAGCTCCTCGCCGTTATAGTCCACCGCCATCTCGTCATGCGCCTCCCCGAGGTCAGGCGTGGACGAGGATATCCTGAATAAATTCTCGGCTGCCTCGACCTTGATACCCTTGGTATCCTTCGACATGATGGATACCCTGCGGACGGTCTTGTAGAGTACCTCCCTGTTGACGACGATCTTCTTGTCATTCGCTGCAGGGATGACCTGCTCATAGTTTGGATAGGTCCCTTCAATAAGGCGCGTCAGGAACTGTATCTCGCCGACCGAAAAGAGCACATGGTTCTTGCCGAAGGTCATCCTGACATCATCCGTAGATTTCTCCAGAAGCTTCTTGAGCTCGGTGGAGGCCTTCCTCGGGATGATGAGCTTGCTCTCTCCCTGGACCGACCCGACGATCTCCTTGATGATCAGGGCAAGCCGGTGTCCGTCCGTGCCGACGACCGTCAGCCTGTTGCCGTCGTGGATATGAAAAAGGATCCCGTTGAGCGCATAGCGGGTATCATGCTCACCTGACGCATAGACGGTCTTTGCAATCGCCTCAAGCAGGACCTCCGGCTTAACCGACAGCTCCTGCTTATCGTCCATCCCCGGCCAGGCCGGGAACTCCTGGGCCGAGAGACAGGCAAGCCTGAAACTGCTCGCGCCGGCCTTGACTTTCAGCCACTGGTCGTCGATGGTCTCACAGGTGAGGTCGCCCTCCACCTCCTTGACGATCTCGAACATCTTTCGCGCCGGGATGCAGATGCGTCCCTCTTTTTCGACCTTGACGTTGAGGGGCTCCTTCAGTGCCGTATCAAGGTCGGTCGCGACAATATATGAACCCTGCTTTCCGGCCTCCAGCAGAAAATGGCTCAAGATCGGCATGGTATTCTTCTTCTCCACAATATTCTGTATATTGGAGAGCTTCGACAGCATTTCTTCCTTTGACACGACAAGTTTCATGGCCCCTCCTGGTCTACGTCTTTATTTTTTGCATAAGATTTTCGAGCATCCTGTTAAGCGTCTCGTCCTTGCCTCTTTTCTCCTCGATCTGCTTGCAGGCATACAGGACCGTGGCGTGGTCCTTGCCGCCGAAATTATTCCCGATGTCCTGCAGGGACCTCGCCGTGAGCTGCTTGCTGAGATACATCGCCACCTGCCGGGGAAGTGCTATCTCCCGGGTCCTCTTGCGCGCCTTGATGTCCGACAGGGTAATATTATAAAACTCACAGACCGCTTTCTGGATAGCCTCTATTGTAACAGGTCTTGCATCATCATGGATTATATCTTTCAAAAGTTTTTTCGCGATCTCGAGGGTGACCTTCTCTCCGGTCAGGGAGGACTGTGCAGCCAGCCTTATCAGGCTTCCCTCCAGCTCGCGGATGTTCGTTTTGATCTTCTCGGCCAGGAAATTGACAACCTCCTCCGGCAGGTTCTTTATCCCCATGATCTCCGACTTCTTATGGATGATCGCAAGTTTCGTCTCGACGTCCGGAGGCTGAATATCTGCGATGAGACCCATGCCGAAGCGCGAACGCAGCCTGTCGGTGATCTCGTTGATCTCCTTGGGAGGCCTGTCCGCCGATATCACGATCTGTTTTGATGTTTCATACAGGTCATTAAAGGTATGGAACAGCTCCTCCTGGGTGGCCTTCGTCTTTGCAATGAACTGCACGTCATCGAAGAGGAGCAGGTCAAGGTGCCGGTATCTCTCCCTGACCTCGGACATCTTTTCATGCCTGATCGCATGGACCACCTCGTTCATGAACTGCTCGGACGATATATACAGCACGGTCATATCCTGCTTCAGGCTCAGGACCCGGTTGCCGATCGCATGCATCAGATGCGTCTTGCCGAGTCCGACACCCCCATAGATGAAAAGGGGGTTATAGGTCTTTCCCGGCGATTCGGCAACAGCGGTCGCTGCTGCATGGGCGAACTGGTTGCTGTTTCCGGTAATGAAATTTTCGAAGGTGTACTTCGGGTTCAGGTAAATGCCCTTATTGGCAAGCTTGATCCTCTTGTTCTCGAGTTTCTCTATCTGCTTGACCTGTACGCTCTGAAGTTTTTCCTCGATCTTGTACTTCAGGACCGGCTGGGCCCCGGTCACTTCCTGCAGGGAATCCCTGATAAGGTTGGGATGATAGTCCTCTATCCATTCCTTGAAAAAACGGTTGGGGATCTCAAGCTGGGCAGTATTGTCTTTGATCTGCAGAAGTTTAATAGGTTTGAACCATAACTCAAAGGCGCTATCCCCTACTTTACCCTGCAGAATCGAGAGACACTTATTCCATATATCTTCAATGTTCATAGTATTTGCCTTTATTAACAAAAAACTAACAATTGTTAATAACTAAAGGATGGTGGGTAGAGTATTATAGCTTAAATACGATTTTCAGACAATATGTTGTTGCCTGCCTGTTCATAGAATGTAAAATTTCCGGCGCTTCCTTTTTTGTTGGTAATGTTCCCTTTTTTGCCTGGGTTTTGTCTAATAATATTAATCAACAATATCAACAAGTTATGTTAAATACTGACTTATTGACAGGACCTTCTACTACTACTGTTTTTATATATACTCAATAACGAAACAGAAGGAAGGAACAAGGAACGTTCATAACCAGTACCGAAAGACCAGGAACCCGGTCCTTCTTCACTTCTTTAGCAGGAACTTCCGGACATCACCGGTCCTGATGGTCACCTTTGTTGAATCAAGGAACTCAAGGATAGGAAGGGAATATTTTCTCGATGTAGTTAAAAGGTCCCGGAACTCGGCAACACTGATCTCGTTCTTCGTCGTGAAGAACGTCTTCAGGAGGGCTATGATGCGGTCATATGACTCCTTCGTCAGATATAACGATTCATTGATCCTGATGATCTTTCCGTCCTTGGTCAGGAGATGGAGTATGTCATTGAGCTTCTTCTGGTCGGTTTTGAGCTCAGAGGCGAGTTCATCCTTGAGCGGCGGCTGAAAAGGATTCTTTTCGAGGAGTTCAAGGATCTTTGACTGGGATTGCTCGTCGCTGTTGGTCAGTGCCACCCTGAACGACTGCAGGCGGATGATGTTCTTGTCCGTGGCGATCTCCTTTGAGCCGGAAAGGATAACGTTAAAGAGTTTCTGATTGATATCGAAATGCGCCCGTACCTCCTCTTTCGGCAGACCCGGTTTAATAGGATTCTTCTTATGGAATATGTCCAGGAACTGCAGGATATTCTTCTCCAGCAGGCGATAAGATCTCATATGAAGCAGCAGGTCATCAAGCTGCAGGACCTCTTTCTTTGCAACAAGGTCCCTGACCGCGGTCCGGATATCTTCAAGCTCCTGATTGATCCAGCCGTTGAGGCTGTTCATGGACATGCCGCGGATGCCGCTCTGATCTATCTTGACACTGATCTTTTCCTTCAGACTTCCCTGATGCAGGATCAGCACGTCATCGAGACTGTCCTTCTTCCTTCTCTTTGCGGGAGAGGCATCGAGTATCAGGCCGCCGCCGAGTGTTTCAAGAGGGGAAAAGCGTCTGATGATATACCGGTCCCCTGACATCACGACGACAGGGTCCTGCAGCCGGAGCTGGCAGTAACAATGTTCACCCGCCTTCAGCTCATCGGTACCGAACAGGATGATCCGCGCTATGGTCTCCGACGTCCCGGAATAAAAATGCACCAGACTTTTGTTCTTCAGAGGAGGGGCATTATGCAGCAGCTCGAAATAGGAGGTGACCGCTTTTGTCCGGAAAAAACTCGAAGGAGTTACCGCCACATCACCCCGTTTCAGCGCATCTTTTTCAACAGACTGCAGATTGATCGCTACCCGCTGGCCGGCATAGGCGGTCGTGATGGCCCTTCCATGGCTGTGCAGTCCGCGGACCTTTGTTTTTATATCGCAGGGCAGAAGTTCAATGGCATCGTCAACAGAGACGCTGCCGGAAATGGCTGTCCCGGTGATGACGGTCCCGAAACCCTTCAGGCTGAAGACCCGGTCGATAGGCAGCCTGAAAAGACCTCCCGAGGTCTTGGGATTTACCGTAAGGGCAAGGTCCCTGATCTCATCTTTAAGAAGGTCGACATTTTCCCCGGTCCTTGACGAGACAGGGATGATCTTTGCCCCTTCAAGGAAGGTCCCTTTGACAAAGTTCTTCGCCTCCTCGCTGACGAGGTCCAGCCAGTCCTTTTCGACCAGGTCAGCCTTGGTGAGCGCGATGAGTCCCGACTTGATGTTGAGGAGATCACAGATCGCCAGGTGCTCCCTGCTCTGGGGCATAATACCTTCATCAGCCGCTATGACCATCAGGACGATATCTATTCCCCCGGCACCGGCAAGCATGTTCCTCACCAGGCGCTCATGCCCCGGCACATCGACGATCCCTACGGTCAGGTCTTTGTCAGGAAAGGCAAGGTCCGCAAAACCGATATCGATGGTTATTCCCCTTTCCTTCTCTTCTTTCAGACGGTCGGGGTCAATGCCGGTCAGGGCCTTGACCAGCGAGCTTTTCCCGTGATCTATATGTCCTGCGGTCCCAAGGATTATATGGCGCATTATTCGTATGCCTTTCAGGTTTTCATCAATTATAATATGTTTGGCGCTACTTTTTTCTTTTCTGCTGAAAGAGTTATAATACTATAAGCCATGATTATACGGTCACAAATATAGTCTGATAAATTCTGAAGGAGCCAGATGAAAACAAAAAAAGTCAATTGCTGGGAATTCAAAAAATGTGGCAGGGAACCGGGCGGGGCGCTGGTTAAAGAGCTCGGTATCTGCCCTGCAACAGAGGAGCATAGGCTTGACGGCACGCATGGCGGCACGAATGCCGGCAGAAGCTGCTGGGTCCTTGCAGGGACTCTCTGCAAAGGCAAGGTGCAGGGAACCTTTGCACATAAGTATATGGACTGCGAGATATGTGATTTCTATAAGTCCGTCAAGGAAGAGGAATTTCCGAAGTTCGTCCTGTCGACACTGCTTCTTAAGAAACTGAGCGGTCCCAAATAGTTCTTTCCGCCAGGGGAGAGGGCTAGCTCAGGCAGCGTGTGAGTGTATCGACAATGCCCTTTATCTCATGGGCCCTGATGGTCCGTGCATCCAGAAGGAGTTTATCACCTTTTATCCTGGCGATGACCGGCGGACTGCTGCCCCTGAGCCGGTGCTCAAGTTCATTGACGGAGATATGAGCCGGCCTTATTGAGACGGCAAAGGTAGGGAAATCCACCTCCGGCAAAGAGCCCCCTCCTGCCTTTGAAGCATCTGCCATAACAGTAAACGTTACGTCCTTTATTGCCCGTTTGAGCTTTGAGGCCAGGGTCATGGCGCGGGCCCGGATCTCCTCCGGGGGCTGAAAGAGCATCTTCAGCACCGGTATTTCCGCCAGGGCGTTTGTCTCGTCCATATACTCCATCAGGACCGCCTCAAAGGCCGCGATCGTGAGCTTGTCGACCCTGAGCGCCCGTGCCAGAGGGTTCTTCTGGATCTTTTCGATATATTTCTTTTTGCCGACGATAATGCCTCCCTGGGGGCCCCCGAGCAGCTTGTCCCCGCTGAAGGTCAGGACGTCGACGCCTGACCTGACGATCTCCTGAACGGTCGGCTCGGTATGGATGCCGAAGGGCTTCAGGTCGACAAGGCAGCCGCTTCCCAGATCATACATGACCGGCAGCCGCTGTTTTTTGGCAAGGGCCACCAGATCGCGGATGCCGACCTCCTGCGTGAACCCGATGATCCGGTAGTTCGATTGATGGACCTTCAATAACAGGGCAGTATTATCAGAGATGGCCCGGCTATAGTCCTGCAGATGTGTTTTATTGGTTGTGCCGATCTCCCGCAGGACCGCATGGCTTGCGGCCATGACATCAGGCACCCTGAAGGAGCCGCCGATCTCAACAAGCTCACTTCTGGAGACGATGACCTCCCTGTCCGCGGCAAGGGTGTTGAGGCAGAGAAAGACCGCAGCAGCATTATTATTGACAATGAAGGCATCCTCGGCCCCGGTTATCTCCCTGAGCAGTCTCCTGGTATGGGTATGCCTCTTGCCGCGCCTCCCTGCTTCGAGGTCGTATTCGAGGTTCGAGTAGCCCCTGCTTACGGCAACCACATTGCTGAGGACTTTATCGGAGAGGACGGATCTTCCGAGGTTTGTATGCAGGACGATCCCGGTCGCATTGATGACCGGTTGAAGACTGAACGAGGTATTGCGGCCGATAAGAGCCTGAATATCATGAATAAGCGAGTCCCGGGTCAGCTCGCCGGGGCGGTCTGACAGGACCGCTGCCCTTCGTGCTGCGAGGGTTTCCCTGATGGCCCGGACCACTACCTTTCTCTGAAAACGGGAAAGCCAGGCATTCCCCTCAGGGCTTTTTAATACTTCATCGACCGAGGGCAGAAGGGAGAGTTTTTTCTGTTTTTCCGGGGCCTCCGGTGTCAACCGAGTCCCATCTTCTTCAGGGTCTGGTCTGCGCCACTGGCGCCGGGAGCATCTTCCGGGAGATAGAGCATGACTCCGCCCTTTACCGGGCGTATGACGATCTTGCCTTCAGTGGCGAGCTTGTTGGTCGCGTCGATAGGGTTTTCTCCCTCAAAATATTTCTTGAAGGCCTCATTGAACCCTGAGTAGACAGTATGAATCCCCTTGAAGCCTTCTTTTCTGAGACTGACAATGGCCTTCTTGACGAATTCCTCTTGCGAAAGTTTTTGCTCCATAGTACCCTCCTGTTTAATATGTGAGTATCATATCAAAAATCAGACAGCATGTGAATCAATTAATTGCAGCAAAGGATCGGGCAGTCCGGCCTCTTCGAACCCTTTCTGTCTTATCCTGCAGCTGTCGCAGGCCCCGCAGGGCATATACCTGCCCCCACCTGCCAGGCGTCCCCCGGTGGTCTCCGCAAGGCCGGTCGTCACAGGGTCGTAGCAGCTCCAGGTAATGCCGTAGTCAAGACCGAGGTGGACCCCCTTTTTGATGATGGCGGCCTTGCTGAGGGACAGGAGAGGGGCCTTGATGACAAAGCGCGTCGTGCCTGCGACAGAGGCCCTGGTTGCGAGGTTCGCCATATGCTCATATGCCTCAAGATACTCCGGCCTGCAATCAGGGTAGCCGCTGTAATCGACCTCGTTGACCCCGATAAAGATCGTGGAGGCCTGCAGAACCTCAGCCCAGGCCAGGGCAAAAGAGAGGAATATGGTATTGCGGGCAGGGACGTAGGTCACCGGTATGTCGGTGGCCGGGCCGTCCTTTGGGACGGCAATGTCTGCGGTCAGGGCCGAGCCCCCTATTTCACGAAGGTCGAACGATACCGTCAGGTGCCTGGCGACCCCAAGGTACTCGCCAACCTGCCGTGCGGCCTGCAGCTCGATCCGGTGTCGCTGCTGATAATCAAAGGTGATCGCATAGGTCTCATAGCCCTCTGCAAGGGCCAGGGCAAGGGTGGTGGATGAATCAAGACCGCCGCTCAAAAGGACGACAGCGCGGGGAGGGTCAGTAGATGTCGTCATTAGTGCCTTCTTTACCGTCAGCACCTGCACTCAGAAGGATAAAGCCGGCTTCGTTAACATGATACAGGAAGGGTCTGCCCCAGGGATCAACGCCCGCGGCGACCGGGGCAAGGGTATCGGGATAGGCAGCATGCTCGATCTTGTGGGCCTCGACCCTGTATCTGAGGTCTTCAATGAGGACCGAGGCCTTATAGTTCCGCGAAAAGAGGCCGGAATAGGTGAACAATATCATAATGAACGAGAGGACCAGGGACAGGACGATAGCAGCGGGCACTGCGTAGTTCAGCAGGCTGCCGCCCGAGCGCATCTCGGCAGCGGCCTCCTCCGGGGAGGTCACGATCACCGGTTCTATTGTTTCAATTGCTCCCTTGTCGAGCAGCGCAAGCAGGATCTTGGATGCCTCAAAATTGTCCCTCCCGCTGAGGTCGATGATGGTGCTGACATCATTTTCACCGTCAACGTAGCCGAAGAGCTCTTTTTCATCCTCTGACATCTGGGAAGAATCATCAGACTTTTTCTGGAACAGGGTATCCAGTCCGATCTTTCCCTTGATGACAGACCACTCATCGACGATCCTGAGACCCTCCATAAGAAGGTGCTGGGTATCCAGGGAAAAAGGGAATTCCTTGTCCGGGGGTATGCCCTGCGCATTGAACTCATAGGTCCCCTGTTTCCAGCTGAAGAGCTGGGTCACGGTCTCGGTCACCTGATTGTTGAGGATCTCAAAGACCGCCTCCCTGGTTGCCAGACCCCTCTTGATGAGGATGTTGCCGATCTTGGCATGGGTCTTTCTCTGCTCTTCCAGGACAGACTGGAGGTCTGCCTCCTTGAAGACGCCCTTCTTCACGAGTATCTTTCCGAGGCGGTTGTCATCGATCCTTCTTTTTGATTCAGCGCCGGCAATATTGCCGTCAATAAAGATCAGCTTGACCTTGTCGATCCTGCTGGAAAGTGACAATACCCCGGTCTTTCGCTGAAAATAGATCAGCTGGAGAATGTCGGCCAGGCCGAAATCTGTTAAAGAACCTTCTAAAGCCATCCCTTTGAGATCCCCTGTCTGGTCAGAATATTTGACGATATATACAGCAACAGGGCGCAGCAGAGCGCGACCCCGTTCATAAAGCCGTGAGAGATGAGATGGTTGGCCGGGAAGAAGAATGAGCTGACGACCGGGAATAAAATGAAGAACATGAACGGCCAGAGCATCAGGAACCCGTAAAGTATCTTACCGGAATACAGGTGAGCCGTGCCGGGGATGATAAAAGAGAGGATCTTCATGATGTCCCGGCGTTTCTTCTGCTGTTCATAGATGGAGAGTATCCGTGCAACCCGTTCTTTGACGTCAAGTTCCGCCAGCTTGATCATGGAGCCGTAGCACTGGGAACATATCTGGCCGATGACCAGTTCCCGTTCGCACCGGTTGCAGAGGATGGTATTGCATTTTCTGCAGCGGTAGGCAAAGATACGCAGCCGGTCGGGAAGCAGGTAAAAGACAGGGATGAGCAGTATGGCTATGAGGGAGAGGGCCAGCGGCGGCAGGGCTGTCATGCCAAACGTCAGTACCCGGGTCGATCTCGCCCTGGCATACGCCCAGAACTCATCCACGGAAATGATATCGTCAATAACAAACCTGTTGCTGTTCCTGCTGGCCACGGCGCTTACCTTTTCAACGGCAACCCGGTCCACATTCAGGGCAGCCTTGAAATACTCATCTCCTTTTTCAAACTCCAGCAGCTCCCGTGATACGACCGAGAGGTTGTAATAGGCTGAAGCAGAAGGCTTCGTGTTGATCGACAGGGTGTAATATTTGGCTGCATCATTGAGGTTGGCTTTCTTGTTTTCCTCAAAATTGTAGAACCCTACGTAGCAGTTGCCGAGGTTCACCATCACCCGCGGATCCGGAGCTGTATCAAGGAGCTTCTGGTACAGGGCAACGGCCTCAGGATAACGGCCCTCATGTTTCAGGGCAAGGGCATACGAAAAAGCGGACGGAAAGTCCGGGTCATCCTTCAGGGCTGATAACGCATAGGTATTTCCCTTGAATTCGTTCGTCTGGACCACGGCCTTCAGTTTCCCTGAGGAAGCGGCATTGATGAAGAGTGAGGCGGTCGAAAGGAGCACCGGCGTGAACGCAAGGAACAGCAGGAACAGATAGACCACGCTGCGGTCGGTTTTTTTCATATAGATGCCGATGAGGACCAGGCAGCCGGCTATGAATAAAAGAGGGCTTAACGCCGAAAGGAGCAGGAGGACCACCAGAAGGGCCGCCCTCGAAGGGGTCTCCCTGATATCATGGGTGATCATCGGGATGTCGCTGGAGGACCTCACGCAGAGCATGACGATATAGGAGGCGATGAACGACAGGACAAGACTGAGATAGACCGCCCCGGCCAGGGTAAAGGACCACCAGAAGTTCCGGGCATATGCATGCACCCCGCTGACCATATAGTCGACGCTCTTCAGAAGCCCTCCCCCGGAGAAGGAGAAGGTCTTTGCTGCGAGTCTGAAATAGACAGCCGGCAGGTTGGGAGAGACGCCGGCAGCAGATTTAAGGAGCCTCTCGGCATCCTGCTTGTTCAGGTCTGCCTGTTTCATGAGGGCATAGGCATACGTATCGTCGTTCCGGATGCCCCTGTTGAGCTGGCTGTCATAATACTCATCACCCGCGCCGGCAGCGGAGGCAAGGGCAAGACAGATCATCAGCATTATCAGCAGTCTCTTCATGACGTCATACCAATCTTAGATTCAGTTCCCTTCAGCAGGCGGCTTATGTTATCCCTATGCTTAATCATTATCAGCATTGTTACAAAAAAAGCAAATAATAATTTATCCCGGCTGTCCAGAAAATACATGCTCACGGGCAGAAGGCCAAAGGCCACCAGTGCGCCCAGTGAGGAGAAGCGTGTCACTAACGCCGTTATAACCCATATTATAACGGTAAGCAGGCACGTTTGTGGAGAATAAATGCTTAAGACCCCCAAACTTGTTGCTACCCCTTTTCCGCCCCTGAAATTAAGAAAACAGGAGAAGTCATGCCCCAATACGGCGGAGAGGCAGACCATTCCCTGCCCGGCTATGTCAAGACCGCAGTAAACGGCCAGCCAGGCAGCTGCGGTGCCCTTGAGCATGTCTCCGGCCAGGGTCAGCAGGCCCGGCAGTTTGCCGGCCGTTCGCAGGACATTTGTTGCCCCGATGTTTCCGCTTCCTGACGCTCTCAGATCGATACCCCGGAGCTTTGCTATGATCAGACCTGTCGGGACAGACCCCAGCAGGAAGGCGGCAGCAACAAGCAGCAGGAGCTTCATACCCGTTTCCAGAAGGCCAGGGTATACTGGACCGCTGAGATGACCGAAAGCAGGAGGGCAAGACCGATAAAGACCTGCCCGATGTCATAAAGGTCGAAGATAAAGTGGTCGAAGACCGTGCTCATCAGTATCAGGCAGAGAATGCCGGTTATCTGTGCGGTGGTCTTGAGCTTGCCGCCCAGTTCAGCCGGTATCACGATATGGCGTGCAAGGGCAACCACCCGGAGCGTCGTCACCAGGAACTCCCTGACAATAAGGATGATGGCGATCAGGGCAGACAGCCTCTCCATGTCCACCAGGACCACCAGGGCGGAGATGACCAGGAACTTGTCTGCGATCGGGTCCATGATGATGCCGAACGTGGTGATCTGGCCTGACCGGCGCGCCAGATAACCGTCAAGGAAATCGGTTATGGAAGCGATACTGAAAATGAGGGCGCCGAGAAGCGCATGCTGGTATACAGAAAGCACAAAAAAGGGAATAAGGAAGATCCTGCTGAGCGTCAGGGCCGTCGGGAGATTAAGCCTTAACGTACTCATTGAAGATATCCTTCCAGAGCCCCTGTGATTTAAGGATCAGGTCGGTCACTTCCCGGACCGCCCCTCTGCCGCCCCTGTTGCGGGTGACAAGCAGGGCATATTCTTTCGTCTCGGCAGAGGCGTCTGAAACGGCCACCGGGAGACCGACGCGGCTCATAACGGGCAGATCGACAATATCATCGCCTATGTAGGCCACCTGACCGTTATCGAGAGAATAGAGTTTGAGCAGCTTCTGGTAAGCCACTCTTTTGTCCCGGCATTTCTGAAAGACATCCGTGATCCCGAGTTCCCGTGCCCGCCTGACGACCACCTTTGAGCTCCGGCCTGTTATGATGGCGACCCTGACCCCCGCCTGCATCAGCATCCGGAGGCCGTGGCCGTCGCGGACATGGAACGACTTGAATTCATTGCCCTCATTATCGAGGATAATGCTTCCGTCGGTCATGACGCCGTCGACGTCGAGGATGAGCAGCTTAATTTTTTTTGCCTTATCCTTTACGCCCTTCTTTTCCGGCATATCAGGCGATCCCCCGTTTCAGGATGTCATGGATATGGATGATCCCTGCTGCTTTGGACTGCTCGTCCGGAACGACGAGGACCGATATTGAGTAGTGCTCCATGACCGAAAGGGCCTTGGCCGCGAGTTCCTCCCCGGAGACCGTCTTGGGGTCCCTGGTCATGACATCGGCTGCCGTCATATCAAAAAAATCCCTGCCCCATTTTTCAACTCCCCGGCGGATGTCTCCGTCCGTAACTATGCCGAGGATCGCACCGGCGGCATCCGCAACAACAGCGATGCCGAGCCGCTTTGACGAGATCTCAACGATCGCCCTGGTCATCGGCGACGAAGGGGCGATGATGGGCAGGCTCTCCCCGGTATGCATAAGGTCCCTGACCTTGATGAACAGCTTTTTTCCGAGGCTGCCGCTGGGGTGAAAAGAGGCAAAGTCATGTTCATTGAAGCCGCGCTTGCTCAGAAGGGCGACAGCGAGGGCGTCCCCCATGGCAAGGCTTGCGGTGGTCGAGGCGGTCGGCACGATACCAAGAGGACAGGCCTCTTCCCTGACCGAGACGTCGAGGGTGACATCCGAGGCCTTGGCGAGCGTCGAACCCGGGTTCCCGGTAAGGGAGATGAGCTGGATGTTGAACCTCTTGAGGAACGGCAGGAGGTTGACGAGCTCATCCGTTTCCCCGCTGTTTGAGATAGCGATCATCACGTCCTCGGCGGTGACCATCCCGAGGTCGCCATGACTTGCCTCGGCCGGATGCATAAAAAAGGCCGGGGTGCCGGTCGAGGCAAGGGTCGAAGCGATCTTCTTTCCGATAAGCCCTGACTTGCCCATCCCTGAAACAACGACCTTGCCCTGACTGCGGTATAAGATGTCAACGGCCCTCTCAAAGCGGTCATCGAGGTTCTCGATAAGCCCGGAGACCGCCTCGGCCTCGGCCTTTAAGACCTTTATTGCAATGTCACGTATGTTCATGGCCTGTTATTCAAACTGGCAGCGCGTCCAGCCTGCGGGTATATTTTGCCGGCGGGCATCGTCCTCAAGCTCGCCAAGGAGGACCTCCTTGTCTTTGAGCCTTTTCTGGGCTGCGGCCAGGTTCTTCTCGGTCTTCCTGACGTTCTTCCCGGACAGTGATCTCTTTCTATGGGGAGAGGTCACTTCAGTCTCCCGGAATTCAGTGAGCAGTTTTTTCAGGGCCTCTACTTCATCGTGGGCCTTCGTGACCTTTTTCCTGGCCTGCCTGCCTTTAGAGCACCAGTATTCCTGCTCCCCATGCCCGGTCTGTTTTTCCGTTTTTCTTTGTACGTTCAGCCTGGTGTTGTCCGGACCGGATCCCTGCTGGTAGAGCGGCTGATTTTCAGTGGCCGTGGGCCTGTACGGTTCAAGGTCCTTGTTCGTAAAAGAAGAGTTATCCTGCTTCGGGGGCTCCTCAACACTCTCTGCCGGACTGACGGACAGCAGGAGCATCACCAGCGGGATCACGAAGATCAGAAATAAAAAG
>SCQH01000016.1 GCA_004321925.1 Nitrospirota bacterium
GGAGAACGTGCGGTCCTGAGGCTGCTGGACAGAAAACAGGGGCTCATCGGTCTCTGGGAGGTCGGGCTCAGCACCCGTGACGTAAAGATACTCGAGGAAGAGCTCAAAAGGACGAGCGGGATAATACTGGTCACCGGCCCGACCGGAAGCGGCAAGACCACAACGCTCTATGCGGCCCTCAACCGGGTCCATACCGAGGAAAAAAATATCATCACCGTCGAAGACCCTGTCGAATACCAGATGAAAGGCATCGGCCAGGTCCATGTCAATCCCCGGATAGGTCTGACCTTTGCGGCAGGGCTGAGGTCCATTCTGAGGCAGGACCCTGATATTATCATGGTCGGTGAGATCAGGGATGCGGAGACGGCAGAGATAGCCATCCAGGCATCTCTGACCGGGCACCTGGTGCTCAGCACCCTGCATACCAATGACGCCCCCTCGGCGGTCATCAGACTGATCGATATGGGTGTTGAACCGTTCCTTGTCGCGACCTCGCTCATCGGCATACTCGCACAGAGACTGGTCAGGGTCATCTGTCCCCATTGCAAAGAGGCCTATGAGCCGTCCGGGTCCGAGAAGGCATATTTCGGGGACCTGCTGTCGGGTCCGCAGGCAGGTTCTGTCCGGTTATATAAGGGCAGAGGCTGTGCCGCCTGCAGCGGGCAGGGATATCTCGGCAGGACCGGTATCTTTGAACTGCTGGTCCTTGACGAGGCCTCCCGCCAGCTTATCACCTCGCGGCCTGATGCCCAGCTGCTCAGAAATGCCGCCATGTCCGCCGGCATGCATACCTTACGGACCGACGGGCTCGAAAAAGTGCTGCAGGGCATTACCACGGTCGAGGAGGTCCTTCGGGTGACCCAGAAGGATGCCGCTGACCTGTAGCCCGGAAAGGTACTGCCGGGGCTGACATAACGATATGCCGGTATTTCATTATAAAGGATACAAGCCTGACGGCTCGAGCGTCTCGGGGACGCTGGAGGCAGACGGCCTCCAGGATGCCCTCACACATATAAAGGCCCTCGGAATTTATCCCCGGGACGTCAACCCATACACGCATAAGGAAAAGGCCTGGAAGTTCAGCAGGAATGAAAAAGCGCATCTGCCGTATGTGACCCGTCAGCTTGCCACCCTGCTCGCTGCGGGCGTGCCGCTTCTGGAGTCCCTGAAATCGCTCGCCGATGAGAACCGCGGCTACTGGCAGGGCCTGCTTATCAGCATCAAGGAGCAGGTTGCCGGGGGGGCGAGTCTTTCCCGCGCACTTGAGTCCGCCAGGAAGATATTCCCTGAGTTTTACATCAATATGGTCGCTGCCGGAGAACAGAGCGGCAGGCTGGACAAGGTCCTCACCCGGATAGCCGATTTCCTTGAACGGCAGGAGGCGATGAGGTCAAAGGTCCGGACGGCCATGGTCTATCCGCTTTTCATGCTGGCAGTCGGTTTTGTGGTCCTGTCCTTCCTCTTTGTCTTTGTCGTGCCGAAGATCGTCAGGATATTCGAAAATACTAAGAGCGCCCTGCCCTTTGTGACCGTTCTCCTCATTGCCGTCAGCAATTTTTTCGTACACTACTGGTGGGCCATGCTCATCGCCGTCGCAGCCGTCGCCCTCAATGCAGGGAGACTGCAGGAGCGCTACCGGGCGAGGATAGACCGCCTGAAGCTCAGGCTGCCGGGCACGATACTCCAGAGCCTTTATCTCGGCCGTTTTGCGCGGGCGACCTCTTTTCTGCTTGAGGGGGGGCTGCCCATGCTCAGGGCGCTTGAGCTCTCGGCAAAGACCGTCGGCAACAGCATCCTGGAGCTGAAGATACGGGATGCCGCAAAGAAGGTGGCTGAGGGGGCACGCCTTTCGGCGGCGCTCGAGGGACTGCCGGCCGTGCTGCTTCAGCTGATCGCCACGGGTGAAAAAAGCGGGACCCTGACCGAGGTATTGTCCCGGGCCGCCGACTCCTACGAAGACGATTTCGAGAGAAAGGTGCAGAAGGCCCTCTCTCTCCTTGAACCGGTCATGATCCTTCTGATGGGGGTCATTGTCGGCTTCATCGTCCTGGCGATCCTCCTGCCGATGTTCCAGCTCAACCAGCTTGTAAAATAGTCTCCGGGTTTCTCATATCTGTCGCTTCAGTCTCCGACCCTGCCCATAGCTCTGCCTGACCTGCAGCAATCCCGCCTTATGTTCATACATATTTGTCGTAACTTGACATTATTGTAGCGCTGTTATCCAGAATATTCCTTGTTTATCAAAGAGTTATGACCTGGCACGCATCTGGCATATATCCATGTCAGGTGAAACAATGACATTTCTTATTGACAAGATAAAAGACCTCGAACGCGAGGAGATCGTCAGTGCACTCAGGGAGAGCAACTGGGTCATGGCAAAGGCAGCGCGAAGGCTCGGTATAACCGAAAGGATGATCGGCTACAAAATAAAAAAATACGGACTGAGAATAAAGGAGGTGCGATGGATTGAGGACATACAACAGACATCAGATGCTAAGGAAAACCAGCAGAACAACAAATAACTTTACAAAAGATAATTTCAAAGGAGGAACCATGAAGAAGATAATGACACATGCAATCGTTGCAATGATGATGGTATTCAGTTTCGCAGCCTCTGCCCGGGCAGAAGACGCCAAGCCTGCGCCAAACCCGCTGGCAGATATCAAGGCCGCACTCGGCCTGAGCATCTATCTGCAGGGCGGTTACAGCTATAACTTCAAGAACCCCGACTCCGGGGAGAACGACCTGAGGGTCTTCGATCACAAGGCCAACAGCTTTACCTTTGATCTTGCACAGATCGTATTCACCAAGGATGCCCCGGCTGGCGGGGTCGGCTACAAACTGAAGCTCTCGGCAGGCGAGACGGCAAAGTTCATCCATTCAAGGGGACTCGGCAAGGCCGACGATGAGTTCGACCTTACCGAGGCATACATAAATTACCTGGCGCCTGTCGGCAAGGGACTGAAGCTGCAGTTCGGGAAATTCGTCACGATGCACGGGGCTGAAGTCATCGAGGCGAAAGACAATATGAACTATTCTCGTTCCTTACTTTTTAATTATGCGATTCCCTTTACCCATACGGGCCTGATGGCCGGGTATGCCTTTTCCGACCAGGTGAACGCAAACCTATATCTCGTCAACGGGTGGGACAACACAGACGACAACAACAAGGGGAAGACCGTCGGACTCACGGTCGGCTATACGCCGATGGAGCAGATCGGCATGCTCTTTAATATCATGTTCGGTCCTGAGAAGGACAGTAATAATTCAGACAACAGGTTTCTCTTTGACTGGGTCGGCACCTTTAAGCCGATGAAGAACACGACGGTGGTCCTCAACACCGATTATGCCTCTGAAGAGCATTCAGCCTCCACCGGCGGGACTGCTAAATGGTACGGCATCGCAGGTTATGTCAAATACGACTTCAGCGATCTGCTCAGCGCAACAGTAAGGGCGGAGTATTTCAACGACAAGGACGGACTGAGAACCGGCACGGCACAGAAGCTGAAGGAGATCACCCTGACGCCTGAGTTCAGGGTTGCGAAGGCGATCATCGTAAGGCCTGAATACCGGCATGACTGGTCGGACAAGTCGTCCTTCACCGGCGGCAGCAGGAAGAGCCAGGACACTATCTCTCTCGGCGTGATGTATACCTGGTAGACGTTGAGTACATAAGGAGAATTGAAATGAAAAATATAACCGGCGTATTCTTGATAGTATGGTTTTTATTATCGGCAAGCCTGGTGTTTGCCGAGGATCAGGTGCAGAGGACTATCCCTCCTTCTACAGCGGCTGAGCAGGGTGCGCCCCCTGCTCAGTCAGCACCTGCAGCTCCGGAGCCGCCAAAGGCTGACCCCATCGGCGCAAACGCAGGTGGGATAGGTGACATTGCCGGTTACTCTGCCAGCGGAGTTTCAGCCGACGACATGAAAACGCTCGAGGAGGTCAAAAAGACAGAGCCGTTCGCTGTCAAGGTCGCCGACTCTGTCGGCAAGAACAGGATCGCCATAAATATCGTCTGGACCCTTGTCTGCGGCTTCCTCGTCATGTTCATGCAGGCCGGATTCGCAATGGCGGAGACCGGCTTTACCCAGGCCAAGAACGCAGGGCATACCATGGCGATGAACTTCATGGTCTACGGCCTCGGGCTGCTCGGCTTCTGGCTGACCGGCTTTGCCCTGCAGATGGGCGGCGCCGGACCTTTTGCGTCGCTCGGAGGAGGCGCCACAATGAACGGCGAGTTCACCATAAGCCTCTTTGGCAAGGATTTCGGCCTGTTCGGCACCAAGGGCTTTATGCTCGGCGGCGAGGCCTATGACGCAGCTATATACACCATGTTTCTTTTCCAGATGGTCTTCATGGATACGACCGCGACTATCCCGACCGGCTCCATGGCAGAACGCTGGACAATGAAATCCTTCATTGTTTATGCCTTATTCATTTCCGGTATCGTCTACCCGCTCTATGCGAACTGGGTCTGGGGCGGAGGCTGGCTCGCCAAGCTCGGCACAAACTTTGCGCTCGGGCATGGTCATGTTGATTTTGCGGGCTCCTCGGTCGTTCATCTGACCGGCGGCATGGCAGCCCTGGCCGGCGCCATCGTCCTCGGACCTCGGATGGGCAAATTCGGGCCCGACGGCAAGCCACGGGCAATACCCGGACATCATATCCCGATGGCGGTTGTCGGCTGTTTTATTCTGGCCTTCGGATGGTTCGGATTCAATGCGGGCTCCACTCTTGCCGGCAGCGACTTCAGGATCGGTGTCGTGGCGGTCAATACCATGCTTGCCGGCGGGGCAGCAGCCTTCTCGTCATGGCTCTACATGTGGATACGCTACGGCAAACCTGACATCTCGATGTCCGCTAACGGCATGCTGGCAGGTCTCGTGGCCATCACTGCACCCTGCGCATTTGTCAACTCACTTTCTGCCGTGATCATCGGCTCGATAGCGGGTGTGCTCGTCTGCATCAGCGTTTTCTTCATCGAGCGGGTGCTCAAGATCGACGACCCTGTCGGAGCAATCTCCGTGCATGGCGTCAATGGCGCATGGGGCGTGCTCTCCCTCGGCCTCTTCGCTGACGGCGTATACGGCGATGCCTTCAACGGCGTTCCCGGCACGGTAAAAGGCCTCTTCTACGGCGACAGCGGCCAGTTCATTGCTCAACTGATAGGCACAGCAACAAACATGATCTTTGTCTTTGTTGTCATGTATGTCTTCTTTAAGGTCTTAAATATGATCGTGCCTCTCAGGGTTGATCCCGAACTTGAGATCGAAGGCCTTGACCAGGCAGAGGTCGCGGTCACTGCCTATCCCGACTTCCAGACCCGGCACAGCCACAGATAGGAGAATTACCATGAAAAAAATAGAGGCCATAATAAAACCTTTTAAGCTTGATGAAGTAAAAGACGCCCTGAACGAGATCGATATCCAGGGGATGACGGTGACCGAGGTGAAGGGTTTCGGCAGGCAGAAAGGTCATGTCGAACTCTACCGCGGAGCTGAGTATGATGTCTCTTTCATCCCGAAGATCAAATTGGAGGTCGTCGTCGCAAACGACCTTCTGGCTAAAGCTGTGCAGGTGATAGAGACAAAGGCCAGAACCGGAAAGATCGGAGACGGGAAAATATTCGTCTATACCCTTGAAAACGTTATCCGTATACGTACAGGAGAAAAAGGAGAAACAGCTATTTAACCCTGGCAGACTTCAGTTGTGTCAGTGAAAACAATACCCCGTCGCAAGTGACGGGGTATTGTTTTCGATCACGGCTAGGGCTCTGATAACAATAGTGCGGGTACCATAAAAAAGGAGACGACAATGAAAAAGATAGAAGCCATCATACGTCCGACAAAGGTTGGTAAGGTCTGCCTGACTCTTGAAAAAGCAGGTTATCCCGGCCTCAAATTTACCCAGGTTGAGAACCAGGGAATGCTGGAAGGAGCCGGCTATCAACTACGGGGCAAGACCTATAGTGTGGATCTGGCATTCCGGGCGAAAGTGGAAGTGATCGTAAAAGATACAGAAGCGGACAGGATCGTCAGTGCCATCCGGGATGCGGCATTCACCGGGGAAATCGGGGACGGAGAGATATGCGTCCATGAAATGGAACATGTCATAAGTGTAAGGACCGGAGAGAGCGTCGAGTTTGCTATATAGGGCTCAGGCATCGTCCCAGGTGATTTTTATGACATTTCATTAAACATACTGATTAGACAGGAAGAAGAACATGGAACCGTCCATTGCGATAGTGGTATCAAAGCAGATGCTCCTTGACTTCGGCATCATCCTTGCCACGGGTGTATTATGCGGACTGCTGTCACAGAAAATTAAGATCCCTGATGTAGTCATCTTTCTTTTTGCCGGCATTCTGCTTGGGCCTGAGATCACCGGCCTTTTGCAGATAAAAGCCGACTCAGCCATAAACCAGATTATGCTTATATTCGGCTCCTGCTACATTCTGTTTGACGGCGGCGCAACGCTGAGGTTCAGGGTGCTTGGGGAAGTCTGGATCACCATTGCAGTGATCTCAACCGTCGGCGTACTCATCATGACCGCGGTCACCGGCATCGCGGCATATTACATACTGGGGGTCCCCCTAATAGTCGGGCTCCTTTTAGGAGCAACCGTTGCATCGACCGACCCCGCAACCCTTGTCCCTATATTCAGACAGATAAAAATAAGGGAAAGGGTCTCCCAGACCGTTATGAGCGAATCGGCATTTAACGACGCCATGGGCGCCATCGTTACCTTTGCGGTCCTCGCTATTGCAATGGGAGCGGGCGGGTTTTCTGTCAAGGCTTCTCTTGCCGGACTTCTGAAGCAGTCCCTTATTGGAATTCTGGCCGGCGGCGTCCTCGGATATCTTGCCGCACTGCTTATCGCGCATGAAAAATACGATTTCCTTTCGGAATATGCTCCTGTCGTGACCCTGATAGCAGTTATCGGGGCCTATCTTGGCGCTGACGGGCTTGAGGCAAGCGGGTTCATGGCTGTCTTTGTCTTCGGCATTGTTCTTGGCAATAAGGGATCTTTTGGGTTTACTATGGAGCCCGGAGAGGAAAGGAAGCTGGAAGAGTATGTTATGACTACAGCGTTCATCATGAGGATGTTTATCTTCATCCTTCTCGGCTCGCAGGTGGATTTCAGTCTCATGACACGGTATCTTGCGGGCGGCGTGCTTGTTATCACGATCTTTATGCTGATAGCGCGGCCACTGACCGTCTTCCTCTGTGCCCTTCCGGACAGACGCGCAAACTGGAGTCTTAAGGAGATGGTCTTTATGTGCTGGACCAGGGAAACAGGGGTGATCCCGGCTGCGCTCGCGGGCCTGCTCTCCGGGATGAAGGCACCCGGCAATGAGATGATCTCCTCGATCACCTTCCTGGCGATCCTTTTGACAATTGCGATTCAAGCCACAACAACCAAATGGCTGGCAAGGAAATTAGACCTGCTTATTGAATAGAAGTCGGACTGCAGACCGCACTCTTTCCCCCATTGCTCCTGTCTGCCTGCTGCCACAGGTTTTATTAATGGGCCGCCGAAATTGTATACTACTACATTGCCCTTAAGCCGGCAGCGGAATACATAATAGAAGAGGAAGCAGGTATGCGACCATTGAAAAAGATCTTCATTGCCATTTCCCTCTTTGTCTTCCTGATCTCCCCGAACCTTCAGGCTGACGGGACCAACAGCCAGTCATTGAACCGGGAGATTAGCGCTCTCTTTGGCCGGGGAACAACGCTCTTTAAACAGGAGACTACCCAGACACCCCCACCCTTTGTTAAATCAGGCACGCCGGCTGCGCTGAGGGCGAAGATCTACCCTGATGCACTCTCACCCGAGAACAGGCATATACTGAGAAGGCCGACCGACAGCAACGACCCTGACTTTTACGGGACCGGGGTCATTGTCCTGACCTATGACAGCCCCGGGGGGTCTTTTAAGATACATTATACCGAGGACAACAGCCGGGGGGATGCGGTCTCCGGCTCTGACGGCAACCCCGCTACAATCCCGCAGTTCGTCCTGGATACAGGGACTGCTTTTGAGAATTCCCGCAGCCGCATAAAGGCGCTCGGGTTTCCGGAACTGCCGGGCGACGGCAGCAACGGCGGGGACAGCAGGTTCGATGTCTATATCGTCAATCTCCCGGGGAGCTTCGGGTACACCTCTTTTGACGCATTTCCCTCCGATACCTATATCGTCATAGATAATGATTTCAGTTCTGTCCCCCAGAATCTCGATCCTGCGGGGACCCAAAAGGGGGCGATCAAGGTCACCGCAGCCCATGAGCTTTTTCATGCCTTCCAGTTTCAGCGCACCATAGACATTGCCGGCAACGGGTGGTGGATGGAGTCCTCCTCGACCTGGATGGAGGATGAGGTATATCCTGAGGTCAAGGACTATCTCAACTATATCGGCCTCAGGTATAATGACGTCAATGACAACGGCAGGTGGGACTCCGGCGAGCCGTATTTCACGATCTCCGGCCAAAATGCAGGGACGCTCGCCAGGACAGCGAAATGGTTCGACAGACCGGACACCTCCCTGAACACCTACAACTCAAGCTTTGAATATGGAAATATCATATGGGTCAAATTTCTCTCCGAGAACTTCGGCCGTGATATCGTCAGGGGCATATGGACACGGACCGGGGTTTCGGCCACAGCCCTGAAGTCCATCGAAACAGAGCTGGCCGCATCAGGCACTACCTTTGCCTCTGCGCTCAGGAGCTTCAGGCAGAAGGTCCTGGCACTCGATTTCATTGACAGGGCCCATTACCCCGCTGTCCGGCACGAAGGCAGCTTCAGCAGCATCCCTCAGAGCATTACCGGGAACCTGGACCATCTGACCGCGCGATACTATACCTTCAAACCGGACGCAGAGACGAAGCCCCTGACCGTCAAGCTCAAAGATATGAATTCAGGCAATTTTGGCGCAATGCTCATGCTGAAAAAAAATGACGGCAGTTTTGACCGCAGGGACATAGTCCTTGACAGTCCTGAAGGCCGTCTCTCGGTTGAAGGATTCGGCGCTGCCGGCCAGTATGTGCGGGCGGTCCTCATCATCATGAATTCCGCAGCCTCAGCAGACGCTCAGGCATATGCGGTTGAGGTCACGAATGAACCGCCTCCTGCCGCCTCATCCGGCGGGGGCGGCGGCTGCTTCATTGCAACTGCCGCATTCGGCAGCCCCCTTGCCCCTGAAGTTGCAACGCTCAGAAGATTCAGGGATGAGCATCTGCTGACAAATGCTGCAGGCAGGTGGTTTGTCAGTATGTACTACAGGCTCTCACCGCCTGTTGCTGCAGTCATCGGAAACAGCGAGGGGTTGAGGACCGTGTCCCGTGCTGCCCTGTATCCTGTGGTTTATTCGGTAAAACACCCTGACTATGCGCTGTTTATCCTTACCATCCCCGTTTTCACGGCGATAATTCTCAGGACAAGAAGGTCGAAAAAACATTCCGGGAGGACCCATGGAAAATAATATCAGGAAGGATGCGGGCTTCACGCTCCTTGAGATCATTGTGGTCGTGTTCATACTGAGCCTGCTGGCAGCCATAGTCGCCCCGAAGATCGTCGGCAGGACGGAC
>SCQH01000091.1 GCA_004321925.1 Nitrospirota bacterium
CAGTTGGCATGCAGATTATAGCTCCTGAGGACGTCTTCTTCTGCCTGCGAACTCGTCAGGATGACGACCGGGATGCGCTTGAGATCCTCGTTGGTCTTAATTTCGGCGAGAACCTGACGCCCGTCTTTTTTCGGCAGGTTCAGGTCCAGGATAATAAGGTCCGGACGCGGGGCTTTGGCGTATTTCCCCGTTTTCATGAGAAACTCCATGGCCGCGACGCCGTCCTGCACCGTATGGAGCGAGTTGTGGAGCTTGCCCATTCCCAGCGCCTCCCGCGCCAGGTCTATGTCACCGGGATTGTCCTCCACCAGAAGAATATCGATAGGCCGTACTGATGCTGTGGTTCCCATAGGATGTTACCTCCTCCGTTATTTGGCAATAGTAAAATTAAATATCGTCCCTTTTCCAGGCTCGGACTCAAACCATATCCTCCCGCCGTGGCGTTCTACTATCTTCTTGCAGATGGCAAGACCAATCCCGCTGCCCGGGTATTCCTCCTTTGTGTGGAGGCGCTGAAAGATGACGAACACCTTGTCCGCATACTGAGGGTCTATGCCGATGCCGTTGTCCCTGATCGAAAAAAACCATTCCCGCCCCTTGTCCCTGGCGGACACATGGATATGCGCCGGTTCCGCTCCACGGAATTTCACTGCATTGCCGATCAGGTTCTGAAATAACTGGACCAGCTGGGAGGCATCAGCCTGCAGCTTCGGGAGTTCGTCATTGGTGATGACGGCCTTTGCCTCAGAGATCTGAACACTGAGGTTAGCGACCGCCTCTCCCAGCACAGCGCTCACCTCCACAGGTTCCATGGGCTTTCCCCTCGTCCCGATGCGGGAATATGCCAGGAGGTCATTGATCAGCAGCTGCATCCTGACAGCGCCATCCACTGCGTAGCGGATGAACTTTTTAGCCTTGTCGTCGAGCTGGTTCTCATAACGCTCTGCAAGAAGCTGGGTGTAGCTCGCTACCATGCGCAGCGGCTCTTGAAGGTCGTGTGAGGCTACATAGGCGAACTGCTCCAGTTCCGTGTTCGAGCGCTGAAGTTCCGCTATTGTGGACTTCAGCCGCTCCTGGCTTTCATTCAGCGCCCTGGCCGTCTCATATTTCACCCGGTAAAACTGACTGAGCTGCTGCCGCCAGACCATCCCGAAGGCTGCGCCCGCTCCAGCGAGCAGGGTTATGACGAGAAGGACTATCGTCCAGAGATTCTCACTCACCGGCCCGTAAACTTCAGAGATATCCATGCGGGAGACCAGAAACCACGGCGAATCGGGGACCGCGCGCACATCGGCGAGCACCTGAACGCCCCGGTAGTCTCTGCCCTCCATGACCCCCTTGCGGCCGAGGACCGCCTGGGCAGCCGGCAATTCTTTTTGGTCCAGAGGTCTGCGAAGATTGAGGGCTGTATTCTTCTGAAATCTGAGCTCGTTCAGAAAAAGGGCTTCATTGCCTTCCCGCCGGACCAGCAGGGTCTCTGCCGTCCTGCTCGGCGTCGGCCAGCGGCTGAGAAAAGGATAGAAATATTGCTCCGGATCGATGCGCATGACAAGGGTTGCGGCTGCCCGGCCATTGCCGCCTTCGTCGGGGACAGGGATCAGAACTGCCAGATAAACGCGGCCGTCATATTCATTCCGGTAGAAATCCTCAAAGCCGACCTGTTGCGAATTCAGGACTCCGGCGGCGCGCTGGATCAGACGGCGTGAGATCGGCTGCCGGGCCTCAGGTACTGCCATCAGCTCCCTGCCGCCGGCATCGAGCAGGAAGATCCGGTTATAGTGTTTGCCTTCCTGAACATGCCGAAGCCATATCCGCAGTCTTTGGTCATTATCAGCGTCTCCGGGATCTTGAATAAAGCGCTTTACGAATCCTGAAAAAACAGGGTTCTTATAAAAAAGCGCGGCATCCCCCAGCCGCTCCTTTCGCCAACGGATAAGCTCATCCACTTTCAGATCGGCGATCGCGGCAAGCTGGTGTTCGACCTCTTTCCGGTAGCGTATCTCATAGTTCCGGTAATACAGGTATCCGGAGACCACAATACCTGAAGCGAGAAGAATGAAAACCAGGGAAAATGTATATGAGGCGCGCGTGGTGGATTCGACATTCGGACGGGACGGCCAGGCACGGGGCGACGCCAGAACAAGCAGTGCGATGCCCAGGGCACTTAACGCCATGCTGGTCAGCGCCGCCGGAGGGACAAAAGAGCCGCCGTAGAGCAGCGGCATGCCGTAGAGGTAAGCCAGGGCCAGCGTAGCGCCGATCACGATCAGGCAGCAGGAAAGCCACAAGGCGATGCTGGCAGTCCGCTGCCCGCCGCGCGAAGAAGACAGAGACAGCAGGTAAGACAGGGACGCCATCAGAAAGCAGAACGCCGTGACCGGAGACATATGACCCACCTGCAGCCCGCCGGGGTCATGCACCACGGAAAAGCCGAGGTGTTCGGCCTCTGTCCGTATGCCAAGCAGGGACAATACCAGAAGCAGGAACGCGACCAGGCCTCCTGCGGCATTGATGAAGATGCCGGCCCAATACGGGACGCGGCTCCTCCGGAAACGGGTACGGAGAAAAAAAGCAACGCCGTACAGCACGAACAGCACTGCCGTGCTCGGGGCCACCGGTATATGGCTTGAGCCGAGGCTTGCCAGGACCGGCAGCCCAAGCACCCAACCCAGGAGAGAGACGAACCCGATCCCGGCAACGAATACTGCGCAGAAGCTGATCAGAGCCTGATAAGGGACCGGCTCCCTGTCGCTTGAAAGCGGTCCTGAAGCGTCGGGTTCCTTCGCCCGGCTCAATTCAGAAGTCACAAATGGTTCCCCTCATCTGTCGAGGATCTCCCGTACCTTTTTCAGAAGGTCTTTGGGCTGGATGGGCTTGTGGATGAAGTCGAAGCCGGACTCGGTCAGCTCCCGGGTCTTGACCAGGTCCATCGTATAACC
>SCQH01000092.1 GCA_004321925.1 Nitrospirota bacterium
TAGACTACCACGTTGATAGGCTGGAGGTGTAAGTGCAGTAATGCATTCAGCTGACCAGTACTAATTGGCCGTGTGTCTTGACCCTTACTTCCTTTTTCCCTCCTGTTGTCAATTGAACAGTGATCTGTTCTCATTTCCCTGTTGTCAAAACAAAAAAAAGTAGTACAATATATCCTAAGAAGGTCCAGCCGCCCCTTTTTAGGATATTTTTATGAGGTCACACAAGGAGCAGAATGAGAGAACGGGACATTTTTGAGGAAATCATAGACATGGGCAAGAGACGGGGAACTCTTACCTATGACGAGATAAACGACGCACTGCCCTCCGAATTTTTCTCTCCTGATGAATTAGAAGACCTGATGGACCTGCTCCAGGATATGGGGGTCAAGGTTACCGATACCGAGGAATCAGGCGCTGCCGAAGAAGAGATCGCAGAGGAAGAGGAAACTGCCGAGTATGAAAAGACAGAAGACCTCGTCCAGGCCTATTTCCATTCCATGGGGGACATCTCGATCCTCACCAAGGACGAAGAGACCGAACTCGCCAAGCGCCTCGAAGAAGGAAGAAATATCATCAACGCGATCGTGACGGCGCTCCCGCTCTATAAAAAGATCGAAGCATCCCTCGAGGTACAGCAGGAGGAACTGGAGGCTGTCGACGAAGAGGCTGTGGAAGAAGAGGAAGAGGAAAAACCGGACCAGGCGTTCATTTTATCCCTGAAGGCGCTCGACGAGCATATGCATAAGATCGAGGCAGCGGACAGGAAGATCGCAAAACACGGCTCTCTTAAAGAGATCAAGAGATTGATCAATGAACGCAGGAAGAAGAATATAAATCCGCTGAAGCTGCTGACCCTTGAAAAAGAGGTCCAGGCCGATTACCGGCGCATCCAGGCAGAGATTGGTATCAAGGTTGATGAGTTGAAGGGTAAGTGGGAGAAGGTCACCAATGCCCGGACCCTGGTGACCGATGCGAAGAATGAGCTGATAACCCGCAACCTCAGACTGGTTGTCAACATAGCCAAGAACTATGTCGGACGGGGACTCCCCCTTCTTGACCTCATCCAGGAAGGCAATATCGGTCTTATGAAGGCGGTGGACAAGTTCAAGTATGAGAAAGGCTTCAAGTTTTCGACGTATGCGACCTGGTGGATCAGGCAGGCCATCACCCGGGCGCTCATAGACCAGACCAAGACGATCAGGGTCCCTGTCCATATGATGGAGTTCTACAACCGTGTGACGAAGGCCTCACGGGAACTGACCCAGCAGCTCGGTCGTGAGCCCAGCAATGAGGAGATCGCCAAAAAGCTGGTTGTTCCGACAAGGAAGGTCGAAGAGGTTTTCAGGGCGATCCAGGACCCGATAGCCCTGCAGACACCGGTCGGCGATGAAGACACCGAACTTGAAGATTTCATCGGCGACAAGAACAGCCCGTCTCCCTATTACGATGCAGAGAGAAACGAGATATCAGACCAGATACTGATGATCCTGAAGACCCTGACCCCAAAAGAAGAAAAAGTGATCCGCATGCGCTTCGGCATCGGGGTCGAAAGGGACCACACCCTTGAAGAGGTCGGCAGACACCTGGCCATAACCAGGGAACGCGTGAGGCAGATCGAAGCCAAGGCCTTGAGAAAGCTCAAACACCCCAGCAGGCTGCGTGCCCTGAAGGTCTTAACGACTGCCTGAGAAATTCTCCTGCTATTTTGCCTTAACGATCTCGTCGCCCGGTGTAACCGTATCCGTAAAGGTCCGGATAATTGCAGTAGCGGTTGAATCCTTATAGTTGATGATCTGGATCGTGCTGTTGGGGACCTTGTGTTTGCCGAGCCTGACGGTCTGAAGAATATCACCGACCTCGATCCCGTCCCTCTGGCCCTTGTCAATATAAACAACGTTAAAGGAGCCGTTTACCAGGCGCATCTCCCGCGCTGCGACAACCACACCGGAGATGTTCGGCTTTCTATGAGCGCCGGTCGTGAGCGGTGGATTGATCTCGTAATAGGTATCGAGCAGGTCGCCGATCTCTATGTCATCAAACATCTCAATGATCCTTGCTTTGGTTGACCCATACTCGAACTGAAAGACCTCTGCAACGCCCCTTATCTCGATGACGCTTCCCATTGGTTTATTCGTGACGGGGTGACTGACCTGGATGCCAGGCCTGACAATATAAAACCTTTCTCCGATCTTTGCGGGGTTGTTGGTTTTGATGTAAATAATGTCGTTGCTTCCGAATAACCTGCGCTCGGAGGGCGAACCATCGACCATACCAATGCCCTTAACATTCTCAGCGATATATCCGCTTGCCACCAGCAGAGACCTGTTCACGAGCGGTTTCAGGACTACCGGTTCCGGCCCCTTCGGCTGAGCCGGGGTGACTGCCTTTGCAGTGTCAGGTGCAACGGCAGGGGATTCCTGCTTCTGTTCTGACGGAGCGGACACTGCCGCGAGCTGTTCCTTCTGAAGCAGATAAAGCGGGATCTTTACGATCTGTCCAGGGTAGAGCCTGTCAGGATTTGTTATTTCGGGATTTTCCTTCCAGACCTTGGGCCAGAGAAAATTATCATTCAGCTCCTTGCCGGAGATACCCCACAAGGTGTCGCCTTTGATCACTGTGTACTCTTTAACCTCCTGAGACTGAGAAAAAGCCGCCACAGGAAGTAGCAGCAACACCAGGACAAAACAGTATATTCCCCTTTGAGAAAGCATAGTCATCCTCCTTGTCATATCACATCCTTACATAAAAATAACCGAGACAGCCAAAACTGTCAAGCATATTATAGCCGTTATTTGACATAACAGCCAGCAAAACTTGATAATTCATCATGCCAAGATATAATTCCTTCGGGCCGCATATGAGGAGCAGATTCGGGACGACCGTCTACAAGGTGAATGTCGATGCCGGCTTTACCTGCCCCAACAGGGACGGTACGCTCGGGACCACCGGCTGCCTTTACTGTAATAACGACAGTTTCAGGCCGAGCTCCTGCAAGCCTTCTTTATCGATCACCGAGCAGGTGCAAAGCGGCATAGCCCACACAAAAAAAAGATACAAAGCGGGGAAATTCCTCGTCTATTTCCAGCCATTTACGAATACCTATGCACCCGTGGCAGACCTTGAAAGGCTTTACCATGAGGCCCTTGACAACCCCGAGGTCATGGGGCTTGCCATCGGCACCCGGCCGGATGCGGTCGACCCGGAGAAGGTAACCCTCCTTGAACGGCTCGCAGCCACACATTTTATCCTGGTTGAGTATGGTCTGCAGTCGATCTATGACCGGAGCCTCGAATTCATAAATCGCGGGCATGATTACCGGACGTTCCTCAATGCGCTCGAGATGACCAGGGACCGGGGGATCTATCTTGGCGCCCATTTGATCGCAGGTTTTCCGACCGAGACGAGGGAGGAGACGCTGGCCATGGCCCGGGTGATATCAGGCCTGCCGGTTCAGTTCCTTAAGGTCCATCAACTGCAGGTAGTGCGCAACACCCCGCTAGAGACCCTGTATCAGGAGAAGCCTTTTCATACCTTCGGCTATGAAGAATATATAAATTTTATCGTTGATTTCATCGAAAGAACGTCCCCGGAGATCGTATTCCAGAGGCTCTTTGCTACTGCTCCGGACGATATTCTGGTGGCGCCCCAATGGGGCAGGAACAGGCACCGGATGCTCAGTGATATTGAAAAAAGCCTCGAAGCCCGCCAGACATTCCAGGGGAAGGAATATCGTCCCTGAGGGAATTTCAATTCTTAATTTTGAATTCTTAATCAATGTAGACAGAGTATTATTTCCATAACCATTAACCCGGCAACAAAATATACCAGCCTGTCATCCTCGCTTGTCGAGGATCCTTCTTTTGTCTTCGGAGGGATTCCGGACAAGCCGGAATGACAAAGTTGGACTATTGGATTGCCGGTTTAACAATAAACAAAAATTCAAAACCACGAACGTTTTTGCCCTTTGCTCTTTGTTGACTACTGTTCGAAGATCAGAAGGTCTTTCAGGGACTTGCGTGAGGTGGGCTTCGGGGACTCTGCCGGATGTCCGACGGCAAGCACTGCCATCAGTTCGTAGCGGTCATCAAGGCCAAGAAGCCCGCGGAGTTCCTCCCTGCTCTTGAGGATCTCCCCGAGCCAGACCGCACCGAGGCCAAGGGCATGGATCTGAAGGAGCATGTTCTGGAGGCAGGCGCCGATCGCCTGAATGTCCTTTTCCCTGTGGTAGCTTGTTTCTTTGTCCAGGAAGACAGGGATGAGCAGCGGGGCAGAAAGCACGACCCGCGCATAATGGGTGAGTGAAGATATCTGCTGCCTGAGTTTGCCGTCCCTTACGACAGCAAATCTCCAGGGCTGATTATTCATGCCTGAAGGCGCCCATCTCCCGGCCTCGAGGATCGTCTCAAGCATCTCCCCGGACAGGGGGTCTGTGCTGAACTTTCTGATGCTGCGCCGGCCTTTTATCGCTTCAGGTATGTCCAAAGATGCTCCAATCTGTTAGAATTACACGTCATTACTGATGCGAAGGAGATCTATGGAAACTATAGAGAAAGACATCGAGAAAATCAAGCAGATCATCGATACTGAACGCGCTAAGTATGCGGGCTTAGGCGGGGATATCGAGTTTGTTGATATACAGCAAAAAACAGTGAGGATTCGACCGACCGGCTTCTGCTGGAGATGACATATGACCAGAATGGACCTGGTCCAGGTCATACAGAAAAAGATCAAAGCCGAGATCTCCTGGGTGGATATGATCGCCGTTGCCCCGCAGGAGAAAAAGTGACCCAATGGCACATCAGCCGCTGATCGCCGTCATAGGCGGGCGCAAGGCAGACAAGAAACTCCTTGCCGAGGCCGAGGAGGCAGGCAGGCTGATAGCCCGGAAGGGCGGCATCCTGGTCTGCGGGGGGCTTTCAGGGGTCATGGAGGCATCGTCAAAAGGGGCCAGAATGGCGGGAGGGAGGACCCTCGGGATACTGCCTCACGACAATAAAAGATCGGTTAATGACTATATCGACATCCCGGTTGCAACTGGACTGGGAATCGGCAGAAATGTTATCATAGCTCGCACGGCAGATGCTGTTATCGCCATTGGCGGCGCCTACGGGACGCTGTCAGAGATAGCATTTTCGCTTCAGCTCGAAAAGCCGGTGGTCGGGATAAAGACCTGGGACATCAAAGGTGTGATCCCGGCTAAGAACGCCGCCGAAGCTGTCGAAAAGGCATTCGCTCTGCTTACGCCTTAGTTTAATTGACTGGTTGTTTGCTCACTACCATTTCCGGGCCCCCTTAGCTCAGTAGGATAGAGCACAGGTTTCCTAAACCTGGGGCCGCATGTTCGAATCATGCAGGGGGCACCACTTTTTCCCTACCTTAACAGAAAGCTGTAATCTCCCCTCCCCCTGCACCACCACCTTCCATTGCGTCCTGTGCTATATTTAGTTCATGGGGTCAGAATTGTGAACTCCTGTATATCATTGGTGCAATACAGTAATTGAACGGTGAGGATAGGCAATGCAGAATAGATCGGTGAAACAGGCCAAAGGCCGGAAAAAGGCCAGCGGCGGAGAATTCGGTGGTGGAGGCGCTTCAGGGGGCTATTGACCGTTAACCTAAGGACCATGCGTTTTTATATAATTATCATACCATTCATTATCATCTTATCCGGATGCAGCACTCTCGGTCTTCCTCAGCAAGACAAGCTCAAGCAGATCGATTTTGGTGCGCCGGAGACCATTCGTTTTTGTATCCTCAAAGATGACAGGGTGGCACAGGCAAAGGTCGATGAACTTATTGAGGCAATCAGGCTCGAACTGAGTCAGTACGCTCTCAACATGGATATTCCCTGGGTCCGGCCCTGGAAGCGGCCGGGATTTTGGATAAAGGATATACATGCCGATCTGGCAGCAAGGCCTTTAGAGGAACCGTGCGACAGGCTTCTTGCCTTTGCCGGTACAAGTGCCGGTGATTTTATTCTGGGAGCTCAAACCTACGGTTCTGTAGAAACCACTTCACGAACAAAAGGATTTGTGTTTGCAGAATGGTATTCGCTTGTTGAGCTGCTGTCGTTCTACAGCCCACAGTCAGTAGCGGTACACGAGTCATATCATTTATTGGGCTGCAAGCATGGCGTTACCATGGAGGCGTGCTATGATCAGCTTAAACGGATCAAGGCTATTACGGCTAAGCAGAGAAAGGCCGGAAATGACTTTTTCCCGGGCATTGGGGAAGACGATCAATTATTACTATCACGAGACGAGGTGAATAATAAATTCGGTTCTAGGTTAAGGGCCACTATAAAATCCAATCAGCAGACTCACTGATATGATAGAGCCTGCCGGAAAGGCAAGAGAAAGAAGCCACTCTGTCAGCTACAGGGTGGCTTCTTTTAATAGGGTTAGACGGACTCTACGCGGACATCCGGAAAGACCTTCTTCAGCTCAGCCTCGATGCCGCCTTTCAGGGTCATTGTGGACATGGGGCAGCTTCCGCAGGCCCCGGTGAGCTTCACCTTAACGATGTTATCCGTAACGTCCACGAGCTGGACGTTTCCTCCGTCCCTCTGGAGAAAGGGCCTTACCCTGTCAAGGGCTTCCTCTACCTTTGTTCTATCGAGCATGTCAGACCTCCATTAACTAAAGTGTTAATCTATTTTATCTCATCATATTATATTTTTGAATGATCTGCATCATAAAAAAGGGGGGTACGTATCAATTTATAATGAAAGGCCGGGAGAATTTTTTGATACATTGCGCGGGAATGGAATAGGGCGATACAGGAACGTAAAATGAAACACTTACAGGTTGCCTGCGCCATCATCGAGGCAAAGGGGAAGGTCCTCTGCACGCAGCGGAGTGAATCCATGAGCCTGCCGCTCAAATGGGAATTCCCGGGCGGGAAGCTCGACGAGGGCGAGAGCCCCGGGGAATGCCTCAGGCGTGAACTGCGCGAAGAGCTCGGGATCGAGGCCTCTGTCGGACAGGCCTGCCCCGAAACAACCCACCATTACCCGGAGTTTTCGATCACGCTCTATCCTTTTATCTGTGCGATCGTATCAGGGGAGATCACTCTGCACGAGCACGCGGCCATGGTCTGGCTGCCGGTAGAGAAGTTGCAGGCACTTGATTGGGCCGAAGCAGACTGGCCGGTCATTAAAGACTACCAGGCGCAGTTTAAAAGGAACAATCCCTGAACTGCAGGTTATGAGGATGTTACCGGGCAGTGACGTCTGCAGGAATGCCTGTCTGCTCCTGTACTGCCTTCGCCAGCTTCGTGAGGTCAACCTTGCCGGTTAAATTTGAATTCTTGAGGAGCCGCAGCGCCTCGGCCTGCATGTCCTTTATCTTCCCGTAGACGTCTTTGTTCACCTCGATGAAGACTCTTCCATTGCTCAGGGAGGCGATCTTTATGGGCGCGTAGACGATCTCGCCTGCCATGCCTGAGACCGCATAACCGAAGAGCTGCTCCATGTCTTTGGCAAGGACCCTGACACATCCGTGGCTCAGGAATCGGGATACTGATAACGGATCAATAGTCTCGTGGATCAGGATCCCCGGGATCGTTGTCAGCAGGACATACCCGCCAACCGGGTTCTTCGGTCCCGGCGGATAACTCTCTTTCGCTGCCAGGCCTTCCCGTCTCATCTCTTCCTGGATCGATTTCGGTACTGCCCAGTCAGGGTTCTTCAGCCTGCCTTTGATGGTAAACGTGCCTTCAGGGGTCTCCCATCCCCTGTTTCCGTCCGACCTTGGTTTACCGAGGCCGACAGGCACCGCCATCAGGGGGATACCGCGATCGAAGAGGTAGAGCATTCTGCCGGGGATATCGATGAAGATGCCTGTTTGTGTTGTCTCCGGAATGATCCTGCTTGCCGTGATGCGAAGCTTCCGCCCTGCTCTGAGCTCACGGGAGGGATCGAGACCGTTATCCATCGCGATCTCCCTCCAGTCTACGCCAAAGGCTGAGCCTATGCTGCTGAAGGTATCCCCTTTTACCACGGTATAGCTGATATCCTGCTGGGAGAGCATCCCGGCGAAGGATAAAGAAGGGGAAACCAGGATCATGATCAGAAGAAGGCAGGCCTGCAGTATCACTCTCCTCCAATGAATTCCGAACAAAGGAGCAGTCCGTATTCTGGTCTTCTCCTGTTTACTCATTGACAATATCGTCCTCCCGGCATGTTCAGTTTCTTTTTATTTCATTGTATCAGATATCAGTTCTTAATTGTCGGACTTCATGCCTGGTCCCGGGTCCTTTAAAAAATCTCTTCGATGAACGTAATTACGGTCTGTCTCACCCGCTTGTCATAGAGCATGCGTGCATGGTTTAGCGGGAAATCATGGTGCTCATCGCTCCAGGCCAGGCGTGAACTTTCGGCTGTGACCAGGCCGTCTCCGAACCCCTTTTTCAGCTCATCCGGAAAGAGCGGGGAGGGGATGATCTTCTCGAATATGCCGGGAAAGGAAAGGACCTCCTCCGGAGAGAGCAGCCTCTTGCCTTCTGCTGTCCGTTCTTTCCAGCGGTAGAGCCCGAAAAGAGAAGGGTTCGTGCCGCCCAGGGTGAGGTACCGCACGCCATCCTCTCTTTTGTCAGAGAGTGTCCGGAAAAAATCGGACGCAGGCAGCAGCTCTTTGACGGCATTGCTCTTTATGAAGTCTGTCACCCGCGCGACCGCTTTTGTCAGTACTGAGGATTTCATATTGTCCGATATGAACGGGGCCACGATCTTCACCAGCGGTGTTGTATAGGAAGCAAGTTTTGCTATAGAGCTCCCTTTATGGGGTGTGCAGAGGGTGATGAGCGCAGCCACTTCTGAATGATGCTTCTCAAGGTATTTTCGCGCGATCAGACCTCCCCTGCTGTGGCAGGCAAGGATGATATCCCCGGTATGGGTCTTTCCTGCCTGCTCCATGACCATGCCCAGCTCTGACACGGCCGAGTCGACCGGGCCTGCCGGCCTCTGCTGGCTCCAGGTGATGAGAGGATATCCTCTGTCCCTGAGGTCATGAAAGATGGTCCGCAGGTCTTTCGGGTCAGGCATGTCTCCGGGGGTTAGCTTTGACCGGGCATGCCCTCTCTGCAGAGGTCTTTCCGAAAGCAGGACCGTGATCGGAAGTGCGCCGCCAAGGATGCGCGCAGAAGAGGGGTCTGTCCAGATATTCTGGTCCATGCCGAGGCCGTGGATCAGTATCACCAGCGGTTTATCACGGTCTCCCTCATGGACGGTCATATCGCACTTCATACGGATAGTTTAACGGGATGCACATATATTTATGCTATGATTTGATCAGGATTTCGAATAATACAGCCTGGGCAGGGCTGATGACCGGCAGCGCGTGAGCGGCGCCATAAGGCCGAAAGGAGGAAAAGACCATGTCAGTGACCGATGAGATCCTTACCTATACTGCAAGCACCGGCGGGACCTGCACGGAGAAAAAAGGTGTTTACAGGCTCAGCATCATTGTCGCCGAGCGCAAGGCGTTCCTTTCAAAGAAGAAGCTGACCTACACGCTCAGCTTCCGCGTGGACGACGAAAATAGAACGATACGCTTCACCGAGATGCTCTCCGAGAGCGGCCTGGGGCTTTCGGGAGGCAGCACGGACGATTCCCCCGGGTTCGGCTTCAAGGCAGAGTCCTATAACACCTTTGCGACCAAGCCGCGTGAAGGCACGATCCAGGAGCAGTCAACACTCTTCGGGAAGCAGTATACCTATGCGTTTGAGTTCTCGAAGGTGCGCGAAGAGATCGAGCGGATCGCTCTGGCTGCAGGTTACCGCCCGGCGTATCAATTGACCCCGGCCGGACTTTAGAGGGATATATGCAGCCCCGGGGATACCGGGCCGATCAGTGTGAGTAGAGGATATTATACTTCTTCTGCAGTTCGGGATTGTTCGCAAGATTCTGTACTGCCCCGCTCTGGATATCAACATCAAAATAGAAGCCTTTTGGCGTGTCCCCGTCCATGGCAATATAACTGACGAGTATCTTCTGCTCGTCGAATTTTTTCGCCTGCCAGCCCACCATCTTATACTTCCCGCTGTTGTCCTCTATCCATTTATTGACGATCGCCGACACCGGCGTGTTTTTAAAGAGGGCAGTGGAAGCCTTGACCAGCTCAATGGCCCTTTCCTCGGTGATCGCCAAGGGGATTTGGTTCTGCGGGCTGCCGCCCGGGGCTATAACCGCAGGAGCATCACCGGGTGAAGTACTTTGGGGCGTTGCTCCGGGCTGAAGGGCTGTTACCTCCTGTTTCGCTGCTCCGGGCCCGGACTGCTGGTCCTGGTTACCCCGGGACTTCGGGCGGAGGATGAATATAGCAATGACAATGACGACAATGACCCCAGCTGCTGAGGCTGCCAACAGCACTTTATTGGGTGCAGCTTTCTTCTTTCCGGAGGCCGCAGAGGAATACTGCAGGAAGGTCTCATAGGCGGTCTCTATCTTCTTCAGCCTGTCCCCGGCCTTTTTGCGCAGGAGCTGATCGTCTGACCCGCTCTCTTTTTCCCAGATCGCCCGCGCATACTTATAGGCCTTTTTAACCTCTTCAGCGGAGGAGCCGGGTTTTACCCCCAGTGTCTTGAAAAAAGAATACCCGCAGCTGCATTCCTGGGAGGCTTCTTCGTGTTGAATGCCGCATTCCGGGCACTTCCATTCCATCTCAATCCTCCTGACCTGTTGAGGGTTATCGCCTGCGCCGGGTATTCCCGGCATGAAGAGACAGGGGTATTCTATAAGAAATTGCGCAGCAGCCGCAAGCCCGGAACGCACCGTGGTCAGCCAGAGGACGGGGAACCGGGGAACGGAAGCTGACCTATCTTATGACGACAGAGAGTGCAGCAGGGGAGTTACCTGCAGGGAAGGTAGCAGTCACGGTGTTCGTGGACGGGTCGATCAGGGATATGCTGCCACCCAGGAAGTTGAGTGCGTAGATCCTGGTACCGTCTTTGCCAATAGCAATGTCCTTGGGCAATTCTCCAACGGGGATGGTAGCGGCCACAGAGCGTGTTGCCGTATCGATGACCGAGACACTGTTGCTGCCGCTGTTGGTGACATATACCCTTGTCCCGGAAGGGTTCACGGCGATCCCCTCCGGCACTTTGCCGACGGGGATGGAAGCGGCAAGGGACCATGTCGCCGTATCGATGACCGCCACCGTGTCGCTTCGGAGCTGGGTCACATAAATATACCTGTCTGAAGGATCGACCGCGATACGGTGCGGACCGTCTCCGACCGGGATCGTGGCGACGACCGCGTCACGCGACGTATCGACCACCGAGACCGTGTTGTCGATGCTGTCGGGTGTATACAAGAAGGCCCCCGAAATGCTGACTGCCGCATGGTGAGGCCACTGGCCAACAGGGATGGTTGCGGTTACGGTGAGGGTTGCGGTGTCGATAACTGAAACAGAATTACTGATCTGGTTGGTCACATAGACCTTTGCCCCGGAGGGGGCGACCGCAATGCCGTAAGGCTCATCCCCGACCCTGATCATGGCGGTCACGACGTTGGTTTCGGTGTCGATCACCGAGACGGTGTCGCTGTGATAGTTGGCTACATAGACCCTCGTGCCGTCAGGACTGACCCCGATATCGCGCGGTTTATCCCCCACCGGGACCTGTCCGGACACCGTCCGGCTGTCCAGATCAACCACGGATACGGCATCAGTATCGTACGACGCTATATAAGCCAGTTCCGGCCTGGAGCCGCTGTCGCCGCAGGCGGTGAAGAGCAGCAGGAGCGCAGGCAGTATGCTTATTAACCTGTATATGTGCGGTGACGGCATTGTTCCTCCCAGGGTATTCGACCCGTTATTATGCGGTAACCCCGGGGCGTGTTGTCAAATACACATGGCTTCTGCTGAAGGAGCAGGCATGGGCAGGGGGTCGGTGTTGCGATAGACCAATTTTTCAAACGCACACCCATATCGTGTATTATATCCGGCAAGGTCCGGAAGCAGGAGTTCATAACGAAAAGGCAGGAATTACGAATGAAGAAGCAGTGGGGGCAGGAGGGAAGGCCGCAGGGCCGTGAGGAATGGATCTATGGCATCAACCCGGTGCTGGAGGCTGTCCGGTCAGGCAGGCCGATAAAGTCTGTCTACCTGCTGGGGTCGCGCAGGGAAAAGGGCGGGGAGATCGAGCGCGAGCTGTCAGACAGGGGGATCCCGGTCAGCAGGGTTGATAATGTTTTTTTCGAGCAGAGGTTCCCCAAGGGGCACCAGGGGATGGCTGCCGTGGTCGCGCCGCGGAAATATGCCTCGCTTGAGGAGCTCCTTCTCATCCCGGCCGCAAAAAAGGAGCAGCCCCTCTTTCTTGTCCTTGATCTCATTGAAGACCCGCGGAATTTCGGCGCCATCCTCCGGGTGGCTGATGCCGGCGGCGCCCATGGGGTTGTGATCCAGTCTCACCGGTCAGCGACCCTGACGCCTGAGGCGGTCAAGGCCTCTGCAGGCGCTTCTGAATATATGCCGGTGGCCATGGTGGCCAATATAAAGCATGCGATAAAGGCGATGAAGGATGAGGGAATGACCGTGATCGGGGCAGAGGCGGGATCCGACAAAAAGCCATGGCAGGAGGACCTCAACGTGCCGCTGGCCTTTGTTATCGGGTCGGAGGGCCGGGGATTACGGAGAACTGTCAGGGATGATTGTGATATAATAGCCAGTCTGCCCATGAAGGGCAGGGTGAACTCCCTGAATGCCTCTGTTGCAACAGGCATTTTGGTCTTTGAAGCCATGCGCCAGAGGGCCGGGACAAGGGCCCTTTAACGGCTGGCCGGAGAGAAAAATATTTTTTTATAATTTTGGCTTGTTTTTTTCTGCTTGACCATATTATAATTATTCCTTATATTAATTACTTCGGAAAAATCAGTGGATTTCTGTTGCCTTTTGAAGGAATGCCACCGTAGCTCAGTTGGTAGAGCAGTTGATTTGTAATCATCAGGTCGGGGGTTCGAATCCCTTCGGTGGCTCCAGTACCTGTCGGGGGCAGAACCTGAACGATATTTGATAATGAGAGCGTAAGGGAATGGAGGGGTACCCGAGTGGCCAAAGGGGACGGGCTGTAAACCCGTTGGCATAGCCTACGGAGGTTCAAATCCTCCCCCCTCCACCATGATAGCGATCAGCAATGAGCTGTCAGCTTTGGATTGATGCAGAGATTATTTCTGAAGGCTGAGAACTGATGGCTTGATGCATTAATTAATGCGGGAGTAGCTCAGTGGTAGAGCGTCAGCCTTCCAAGCTGAGGGTCGCGGGTTCGAATCCCGTTTCCCGCTCCATGAAAGTCGGTTTGTGAGGCAGGGTAAGAGGTGACAGGTCCGTGTATGGCATACCTCACCCGTTGCGATGCAGGCTTTGCGGTTGACGCCCATGTAGCTCAGTCGGCAGAGCACATCCTTGGTAAGGATGAGGTCACCGGTTCGATTCCGGTCATGGGCTCCAGTATGGCAGGGTAACGGAACAAAAGCGGAAACTTAATACTAAGGTAAAAGGCATCAGGACGCTATGAGCCTGTTGCTGCACAAGGAGGAAAGATGGCAAAGGCAAAATTTGAGAGGACGAAGCCCCATTGCAACATAGGGACGATAGGGCACGTAGACCACGGCAAGACGACATTGACGGCGGCGATCACGAAGGTGCTGGCGATGAAGGGGCAGGCGACATACCGTGCCTACGATTCGATCGACAACGCACCTGAGGAGAAGGCCAGGGGAATAACCATAGCGACGGCGCATGTAGAGTACGAGACGGATGCGCGTCACTATGCGCACGTGGACTGTCCTGGACATGCTGACTATGTGAAGAACATGATCACGGGAGCGGCGCAGATGGACGGCGCGATCCTTGTGGTAAGTGCAGCGGACGGGCCGATGCCGCAGACGAGAGAGCATATCCTGCTTGCGCGGCAGGTAGGCGTGCCGTACATCGTGGTATTTATGAACAAGACAGATATGGTGGACGACCCTGAGCTTCTGGACCTTGTAGAGCTTGAGGTGCGCGAGCTGCTGAGCAAGTATCAGTTCCCCGGGGACAAGATCCCGATCGTCAAGGGGAGTGCGCTGAAAGTGGCTGAGAGCCCGGCGACGGACCCTGCGGCAGAAGACTACAAATGCATCTGGGAGCTGATGGCCGCGGTCGACAGCTACATACCGACACCTGAGCGGCCGATAGACAAGCCGTTTTTGATGCCGATAGAGGACGTTTTTTCGATCTCCGGCCGTGGTACGGTTGTAACGGGGAGAGTGGAAAGAGGTATCGTGAAGGTCGGCGAGGAAGTAGAGATTGTGGGGCTTGGGCCGACGAGGAAGACGGTGGCCACGGGAGTGGAGATGTTCAGGAAGCTGCTGGATGAGGGGCGTGCGGGAGACAACGTCGGGGTGCTTTTGAGGGGCATCGGGAAGGAAGACGTAGAGCGCGGGCAGGTCTTGGCAAAGCCCGGGAGCATCACGCCGCATACGAAGTTCAAGGCAGAGGCATATATATTGACGAAGGAAGAGGGTGGCAGGCACACGCCGTTTTTCAAGGGCTACCGGCCGCAGTTCTACTTCAGGACAACGGACGTGACCGGAGTTGCGGAGCTGCCTGAAGGAGTGGAGATGGTAATGCCCGGAGACAACATAAGCATGACGGTCGAGCTGATATCCCCGATAGCGATGGAGAAGGAACTGAGATTCGCCATCAGGGAAGGCGGCAGGACGGTCGGTGCCGGTGTTGTTACCGAGGT
>SCQH01000017.1 GCA_004321925.1 Nitrospirota bacterium
TATCTCAACCTGGTACATGACCTCAAAGACCATGCTGAACGAGGGCCTGAAGCTGCTTGAGATGCTCAAGGAAGATGCTGCCCTGATGGGTGCAAGCAACCTCCATGAGCTGATGAGATGCTGGGAGAACTACCACAGGATCCTTTCTGTTGAGGCACATGCACGGCATATCCTCTTCAGGGAAGAGACCAGGTACCCTGGTTACTACTACAGAGGCGACTTCCTTGCCATCAATGACAAGGATTGGAAGTGCTTTGTCAATTCAACGTACGATGCAGCAAACAACACATGGGAAATGAAGAAAGTCCCGTATGTTGCGCTCATCGCTGACTAAGATGACCTTTCCGGGAGGGCTTCGGCCCTCCCGGAATCTTTACGGAAAGGCACGATGCACAATGCACAATGCAAAAGGTCCCTTTTGTGCTGTGCAGTATGCATTTTGCGCTCACGCAAACTGACTTACTGCCTATAAGGAGGATAATACATGGCAGAAAATAAAAAAGTACTCGTGATCGGAGGCGGCTTCAGCGGCCTTACAGCGGCTGTTGAGACTGCTGAGGCCGGTTCTGAGGTGGTCCTTATTGAGAAGACCCCATTTCTTGGCGGAAGGGTCACACAGCTCAATAAATATTTCCCGAAGCTCTGCCCGCCGAACTGCGGGCTTGAGATCAATTTCAGAAGGATCAAAAATAGCGGGGATATCACCTTCCATACGCTCGCCGAGGTGGAGAAGATCAGCGGCCAGGAAGGCAACTTCGACGTGACCGTCACGGTCAAGCCCCGCTTTGTCAATGACAAATGCACCGGCTGCAACGCCTGTGCCGAGGCATGTCCGGTCGAGATGCCGGATGAGTTCAACTTCGGCCTGAATATGACAAAGGCCGCCTACATTACGCACAATCAGGCATTCCCCTTCAAGTACGCGATCGATGGCCGTTCGTGCAAGGGCAAGGCCTGCGCCAAGTGTGTTGAGGCCTGCAAGTACGACGCGATAGATCTCGACATGAAGCCGGAGACCATCACGCTGAAGGTCGGTTCGATCATCCTTGCCTCAGGCTGGGACCCCTATGATGTCACAAAGCTCGACAACCTGGGCGGCGGCAAGATCAAAAATGTCATTACGAATATGCAGATGGAGCGGATCGCCTCGCCAAACGGCCCGACCGGAGGAAAGATCCTCAGGCCGTCTGACGGCAAGGAAGCCCACAATATCGCCTTTGTCCAGTGCGCCGGAAGCAGGGACGAGAATCATCTGCCCTACTGTTCATTTATCTGCTGCATGGCCTCGCTCAAGCAGGCGACCTATGTGCGGGAGCAGTACCCCGAGTCAAAGGCAGAGATCTTTTATATCGATATCAGGACCCCCGGAAGATATGAGCAGTTCTACTGGAAGGTGAAGGATGATCCGGGCGTTACCCTCACGAAGGGGAAGGTCGCCAGGATCACTGAAGAGGCCGGCACCGGCAACCTGATCGTTGAGGCCGAGGACATCCTTTCCGGCAAAAAGGTCAAACGCACCTTCGATATGGTGGTGCTGGCCACCGGAATGGTCCCGTCCACAAAGGATACAAAGATCCCTGTAGAGGTCAAATACACCCCGGACGGCTTTGTCATGCCCGCGACCCTTCAGAAGGGCGTGTATGCAATCGGCACGCTGAAAAGCCCGGTTGATGTTGCAAAGTCGGTGCAGGAAGCAACAGGGGTTGCGATCAAAAGCATTCAGAGCGTGAGGAGGTAGAGGCGGCGATGGAGAAGAAATTCGGAGTATATATATGCAAGGGGTGCGGTATCGGTGATACCGTTGATATAGAAAAGCTCAGGAAAAATACCGCGGGTGGTGCGCGTATAGCCGCGGACGTGATCAAGGAACATGGCATACTCTGCAGCCCCGAAGGCCTTGAGCTTATAAAGAACGACATCAAGGAAGGGACGAACACGATCATCATAGGGGCCTGCTCCCCCCGTGTCAAGTTCGAGGAGTTCGATTTCCCCGGCACGCTGACCGAACGGGTGAATCTTCGTGAATTCGTCTCCTGGACTTCAGAGCCGATGACCGAAGCGACCCAGACCCTGGCCGAAGACTATGTGAAACTGGGCGTTATCAAGTCCCAGAAGGGCTCTCTCCCTGAGCCGAACATCCTGCCTGATCTCAGCAATACGATCATGGTGATCGGAGGCGGCATTACCGGACTGACGGCAGCGCTTGAGACAGCCAATGCCGGGTACGAGGTCATCCTTATCGAGAAAGAGGCCGAGTTGGGCGGATGGTCAGCAAAGCTCTACAAAGAGACCCCGCGCCAGTACCCGTATGACAAGCTGGATGAGCCGCAGATCTTTGACAAGATCAAGGAAGTCGAGGCGCATCCGAAGATAAAGATCTATAAATCCACGACCATTGAAAAGACTGACGGCCAGCCGGGCTTATTCGATGTGACCCTCTCAACGCAGGGTTCCAGTGAGACGGTCAAGATCGGTGCCTTCATCATGGCTGCAGGCTGGAAGCCCTATGATGCAACGAAGCTTGGGCATCTCGGCTATGGCAAGCCCAATGTGATCACGAACGTCCAGATGGAAGAGCTTGCGAAGAAGGGCAAGATCGTCCGGCCTTCTGACGGAAAAGAGGCAAAGAAGGTCGCCTTCATACAGTGCGCCGGCTCCCGTGATGCGAACCATCTCCCGTACTGTTCCTCATTCTGCTGCGGGACATCGTTAAAGCAGGCGCAGTATGTGCGTGATAAGAGCAGCGACGCCGTTGCCATGATCTTCTACAAAGACATTAGGACCCCGGGCCAGTCCGAACTGTTTTACAAGAATATGCAGAACAACCCCGGGGTGCTGCTGACCAAGGCTGACGTGACTGCGATCACCGATGCAGGGAACGGCAACCTGTACGTTGAGGCAGAAAATACCTTCCTCGGAGAAAAGATCAAGGTTGAAGCCGACCTTGTCGTCCTTGCTACCGGCATTGTTCCGGCAACCCGCGCACCCCAGGAGTACCTCGACGGTCTGGCCGAGGCAGGTAAAAAGGGCGATGATGCGAAGAAGCTCTATGTTGACGAGACGGTCAAGCCTGATTTTGTACTGAACCTGACCTACAAGCAGGGGCCTGAACTGCCGTCGCTTGAGGGGGCCTATGGTTTTGCCGACTCGAACTTCATCTGCTTCCAGTACGAGACACGGAGGACCGGGATCTACTCGGCCGGCTGTGTCCGTCAGCCGATGAATATGACCGAGGCTATCCAGGATGCTTCCGGTGCAGCCTTAAAGGCTATCCAGTGCGTCGAGCATGTGGCGCAGGGCATTGCCGTGCACCCGCGTGCCTGGGATGCCACTTTCCCGGACCCGATGATGATCAAATGCACCTCCTGCAAGAGATGCACGGACGAATGTCCGTTCGGCGCGATCGACGAAGATGCGAAGGGCACGCCGTTCTTTAAGATCAACCGCTGCCGCCGCTGTGCAACCTGCATGGGGGCCTGTCCGGAGAGGATCATATCCTTCAAGGATTTCAGTGTCGATATCGTCGGCTCGATGATCAAGGGGGTCGACATCAACGAGGATGATTTCAGGATCATCGTGCTGGCATGCGAAAACGATGCCTATCCGGCGCTTGACAGCGCCGCGATCAAGCGCATGAAGATCAGCCCGAGTGTCAGGATCATACCGGTTCGCTGCCTCGGATCGACGAACCTGGTCTGGGTCACCGACGCATTTTCGACCGGCATTGATGGTGTTCTCCTGCTTGGCTGCAAATACGGCGAAAACTACCAGTGTCACTTTGTCAAGGGCAGCGAACTTGCCAACTACCGTTTCAGCAAGGTGCAGGAGACGCTCAACAAGCTCCAGCTTGAGGCTGAACGGTGCCAGTTGATGCAGGTCTCGATATCTGACTATGACAAGCTGCCGCAGATGATAAATGACTTCGTTGCAAGGGTTGAAGAGATAGGCCCTAACCCGTTCAAGGAATTATAAGAGGAGGAGCAGATGGCAGAGCAGATAATTAAACCTGACTTAAACTTCATAAATGATGTGATCAACGCAGGGGGTGAGTCACTGAAGAAATGCTATCAGTGCTCGACATGCACGGTCGTCTGCAATGTGACGCCTGATGACAAGCCCTTCCCGCGCAAGGAGATGGCCCTCGCCCAGTGGGGCCAGAAGGACAAACTTTTTGGAAATCCGGACATCTGGCTATGCCATCAGTGCAGCGATTGCACCGCGTATTGTCCAAGGGGCGCCAAGCCGGGAGAGGTTTTGGGCGCGATAAGAAAGCTCAGCATCGAGGAATTCTCGGTCCCCGGGTTCCTGGCGAAGATGGTAAACAATCCGAAATTTCTGCTGGTGCTTCTTGCGGTCCCTGCTCTGCTCTATATCCTGATCATCGCGTCACAGGGCTTTTTCGGGAGCGTTGATATCCCAACAGAGGAGGGGAAGATCGTTTATGGAAAATTCCTTTTTTCCCTGTATTATGTCGACACGATATTTACCGCTACAGCCCTCTTTGCGGTGTTTAGTCTCTTCCTGGGTGTCACAAAGTACTGGAAGGCCATGGCTGCAGAAAACCCAAATACCAAGACAGGCAGTCTCGGGAACGCGATCTCTGCAACAATTGTGGATATACTCGGGCATAACCGGTTCAGGAAGTGCGAGGTAACAAAAGGCAGGGCAACAGCACATATGCTGGTATTTTACAGCTTCATCGGCCTGTTCATCACCACCATACTGGCCTTTGCGAGGGTCATCCCGGAATACATCCATCACCTGAAGATCTCTGAGAGCATTGACGTTCACCAACTTGACTGGCTTGCCTACATTTATAAGCCGATAGGCAATGTCAGTGCGGCCGCCCTGATGCTGGGGATCCTGTTGATGATGTCAAACAGGTTCAAAAACCAGGAGAAGGCCGGGCTGGGAAGCTACTATGACTGGCTTTTTATCTCCCTGGTGGCAGGAGTCGGGATCACCGGACTGCTGGCGCAGTTTCTGAGAATGGCCAACACCGTGGCGGCATATCCTACTTATGTTGCTCACCTTTGTCTGGTGTTTTTTCTTTTTGCATATGCACCTTTTTCAAAGATGGCACACATGGCATACAGGACGACCGCAATGGTCTATACAAAGCACAGCGGCAGGGACGCGGAATAACAACAAGACTGATTGCCGCTGAACAGCGGGAGACAGGGAGGTAACAAAATGGCAACAGTGAAAGAGACGTTAGGAGAGGTTGATAAGTCAATAATCTCCCTTGACATGGACAAGACCGTCGCAGATGCGGTCAGCCTGCTGGTCGAACATGAGATAGGCGCCCTGGTGGTCGTGGACAAGGAGGGCAAGCCTGCCGGCATGTTCACCGAAAGGGACGTGCTCAAGTGCTGGACAAGAAAAGGCGAGAGGCATTTCAAGGACATTAAGGTCTCCGAGGTGATGAGCACGAATCTTATCATTGTTGAGGCCGACGACGATCTCTGCTACGTCACGACGATCATGATCAAGAACAGGATCAGGCATCTCCCTGTCCTGGAGAATAACAAACTGGTTGCCATGCTTTCTATCCGGGATGTGGTCAAGGCGCAGGTTTCAGACCTCAGGGCGGAAAACCATTATCTGAAGGATTATATCTCGGATAAGTACCCGGGGTGACGATTATGTGCAGTTCGAGAAGTTTTACTTATTTTACTTATAATTCGGCGTTTGAAGGAGGTGAAGTCAGGAGGGTCTTTTGTCTTTGTCGAGAACAATAAGGGCCAGTTTGCTCTATAAATCAAACAGAAGGAGGAAATGAATGAGTTCAACAATACTTTTTGCTTTAGGTTGCGGATTATTAGGCGTGATATACGCCATTGTGACCGCAATGTGGGTGAACAAGCAGGATGCAGGCAGTGCGAAGATGCAGGAGATCTCAAATGCGGTCAAAGAGGGCGCATATGCTTTCCTTGCGCGTGAATATAAAACCGTTGCCATGGTTGCTGTTGTTCTGGTCATTGCCATTGCCGCAATACCACAGCTCGGCATGTGGGCAGCTATCGGCTTCGTCATCGGAACGGTCGGCTCGGCCTTTGCAGGTTTTGTCGGGATGTGGGTCACTGTCCGCGCAAACGTCCGTACAACTGCGGCGGCCAGCAGGGGCCTCCAGGCAGCCCTCGGGCTTGCCTTCAAGGGCGGGTCGGTCACCGGCGTTATGGTCGTCGGTCTCGGGATTATTGGATTGGCCGGCTTTTATTTTATCGCAAAACAGTCTGCTCCCGAACAGGCATTCCATGCACTGATCGGTCTTGGCTTCGGCTGCTCGCTCATGAGCGTGTTTGCCCGTATCGCCGGCGGTATCTATACTAAGGCTGCTGACGTTGGTGCCGACCTTGTCGGAAAGGTTGAAGCCGGTATCCCCGAGGATGACCCCCGGAATCCGGCCGTTATCGCAGACAACGTCGGTGACAACGTCGGTGACTGCGCCGGTATGGCAGCCGACCTTTATGAAACCTATACGGTAACGCTCGTTGCCGCAATGCTTCTTGCCAAGACCGTCTTTGGCGCTGACAGCCCCTGGGTGGAATTCCCGATGATGCTCGGCGGCATATCGATCATCGCTTCCATTATCGGAACCTTTGCAGTACGTTTGGGCAAGAGCCAGTACATCATGGGCGCCCTGTATAAGGGCCTGGCAGTTGCAGGCGTCCTTGCCGCAATAACCTTTTATATTGTGACCGGTGAATTTCTGAAGAGCCCTGAGGCAATGGCCTCAGTAGCAACGCACCCGTCATTTACACAGATGAACGTCTTCCTTATGTCGCTGATCGGCCTTGCCCTGACAGGCCTCATCGTGGCTATAACCGAGTATTTCACCGCCAAGGAGTATGCTCCGGTGAAGCACATCGCGCAGGCCAGCTTGACCGGCCACGGAACAAACGTCATCGCAGGTCTCGCAGTCAGCATGAAGTCAACCGCAGCCCCTGTCCTGGTTATCGTTGCGTCGATCCTTGGCGCCTATCATCTGGGCGGCGGGTTTGACGGCGACCTGACGGGCGGTCTTTTTGCTATAGCCCTGTCAGCCGTCTCGATGCTTTCGATGACCGGTATCGTGGTGGCCATCGACTCATACGGTCCTATTACGGACAACGCAGGCGGTATCGCAGAAATGTCAGGACTGCCTGAAGAGATCCGCAACATAACCGATCCTCTTGATGCGGTCGGCAACACAACAAAGGCTGTTACCAAGGGGTATGCCATTGGCTCTGCCGGTCTTGCAGCCCTTGTTCTTTTTGCAGAATACTCGAGGTCGTTCTCAACCCCGGTCCTGTTCGACCTTTCCAACCCGATGGTTCTGGCAGGTCTCTTTATCGGCGGACTTCTTCCCTACTACTTCGGCTCGCTTCTTATGGAAGCGGTCGGCAAGGCAGCAGGCAGTATTGTTGATGAAGTGAGAAGGCAGTTCAGGGAGATTCCCGGCATCATGGAATACAAGGCAAAGCCCGAGTACGGCAAGTGCGTTGATATTGTCACCCAGTCAGCCATCAAGCAGATGATGGTCCCGGCTCTTATCCCTGTCGTGGCCCCTATCCTTGTCGGGCTCCTTCTCGGTAAAGAGGCCCTCGGCGGCGTGCTTATCGGAAGTATCCTGACCGGACTCTTCCAGGCCATTGCCATGACCAGCGGCGGCGGTGCATGGGACAACGCCAAAAAGGCCTTTGAAGACGGCGTTACCGATTCCAAGGGCGTCGTTCATAAGAAGGGCAGCGACGGCCACAAGGCCTCTGTCACCGGAGATACGGTCGGCGATCCTTACAAGGATACCGCAGGTCCTGCTATCAACCCGATGATCAAGGTTATCAACATTGTCGCACTTCTGATCGTCCCGATGCTGTAGCAGTTCCGCAGTAAAAACCGAGGGGCTGATCCGGTAATCCCGGGTCAGCCCCTTTTTTATATCATGTGCTGTTGTATTGATCTGAGATGCACCCGGGGAAAAGAACCCTGATTCATGTATTGTCGACGGTCAGTTCCCTCTCCGTAAGTCCCATCAGTTATCCTGCATCTTTCAGTAAGGAGATTATTTCGGCGATCTGGGCCTCAGCCTTGTCAGAGGCAAGGATACATCCTCCGGCGCCCTTATGACCGCCGCCGCCAAAGGCACTGCAGATCATTCCGCAGTTTGCCTTGCTTGTCCTGTTGAAGAGGTTGTGCCCGACGGTCACGGCAACGAATTTCTTTTGAGGTCCCCACTGCATACGGACAGAGACATTTGTATCCGGAAAGAGCGTGTAAATGAGGAACCGGTTGCCGACAGGGAGCCTGTCCAGTGAACGGAAATCGGTGATCACCACATTTCCATCCTTTTTCGAATGCGCCTTCAGGTCAGCGAGAAAGGCAGTATTGTTCTCGCGCATAAGCCTTATCCTTTCGGCTACCTCAGGCTGCTGAAGGATCTCATCCACGGACATGGTCTTGAACCAGTCAACCAGTTTCATGAAATAATCCTTGAAACTCCCGATGCCTGAACGTGAGTCAATGGTAAAGCCGATAAGGATCTCCCCCTTCGGATCGGTCACTTCAGTGATCTCGAGTTGGGCAGAGTCGAAACGGTCCGTTTCGCTCACGAGGTGCTCAAACCTCTTCAGCTTCTCGGAGGAATAATAGTCGTAGACCACGCGTGCGACGCTCGGCTCTATCGCATGTCTGCCTCTGAAATCAGCAGGCGGCTTTTCATTGCTGTCGGTAAGCTGGTGATGGTCGAACCAGAGAGCTGCCTTGGGGTGATAGGGGAGGTTGGTGAGAATATCGCTATCAGTTATTTCAAATTTCTTGTCCGTAATGTCCTGGGGGTGTATCAACGCTATGGAATCGATCTCCTCCATGGTGGTGATAAGGACTGCCGATACAAGACCGTCAAGATCCCCGCGGGTAACAAGTCTCATGCTTTTCTCCTCCTCTGCTTGTGATTAACCAAGTGACTATTGATACCGTTACAGTCCGAGTTCCTTTTTCAGCCAGGCCCTGATCTCTTCCGAAATGGCGTACATTCCGCACGTGGGGGGCTGGACCGGCCGCTCGATCGCTGCCCGGACCATTTCAGCCGGGACTTCCGTAATGCAGCCGACCGTGTTGGTTATATCGCTTCTGCCGATCTTCAGGAGCATCAGCGCCGGAGTTTCTGTCTCCGTCTCGATATAGAACATATATCCGGTAATGTCCTTCAACTTCTCAAGATCCTCCGGCCGCGACTGAAACCGCGGCTCCATCATCATCTGGGGCGTTACCTCAAGTTTGATCTTGGGGAGTATGTCAGGTCTCTTCCTGATATCCTCCAGGCCAAGCATCTCAAAAATATTTTTGTCATCAATTTCAGGTATGTCCATCTGTTCCCTCTTTCTTTTGTCTTCGCTCCGGGACGGTCTTATGCCCGGTCATCTCCCCATTCCACTCAGGAGAGACATACAGGCCGCAATAGCAGCTGCCGTATTCCCCGACGTCATCATTGCGATATGCGCAGGGACAGACGATGTCGGTGTCCTGATCTCTGTTGCCGGACGCGAGCCTGCAGGGGCAGGACCGGTATCCATAGCGTTCTTCATTCCTGAGCAGTCCTGCCAGAATGTCCAGGACAAAGTCCCTGTCTTTGTTGAGTTCCATGCCCTGACGCTGCGCATAGGCGGTCAGGGCATGGAAGAGCTGGTCAGGGGTCATGCAGCATCAAGACCCGTCGCGGCCGAGGACCTTTGCCCTCAAGGCATCAACATCATACCCGATGATCACTTCCTCGACCACGGTTGTCGGATAGGTCCCCGCAGGATTGCGCTTGGCCACTTCCCGGGTCGTCACCCACTGCTCCCCGGCCTCCAGCAGATCGACCTCAATGAGCGTGTAAGGGATGCTGTTATCGTCAAGGAGTCTTTTGACCTTCTTGCAAACAGGGCATGTGCTGAGAGAATAGACCGTTACTTTCTTCATCCGTCAATCCCTGTCATCCTGAATTATATCACAGACCCGATACTTGAAACCGGAAGCCGGAGCGCATCCTGCACCGGCTGATGCCCGGCTGCGATGGTATCATTCCCGCATGATATAGTATAATAACAGGCGAACGTGCTCAGTGGGAACAGAGCGGCATGAGCGGCGAATACTTTCTTCCTTTTTTCCATTTATCTGCCAACGTCCGTAAGCCATTGACGCAAAATCATAACAAAAGAGGAGTTCTTCCATGGGTGCAAAAAAGAATAAGGACAAGGCCGCGGTCAATGAGATAAAACAGGCCCTCGAGGGCAAGATCAAACAAAGCGTTATCGTTCCGGAGTTTCTGACGGCCTCGTCACGCTTCAGATTCAAATGCTATCCCGGCATCGGCTGTTTTACCAAGTGCTGCAGCGGGATCAAGATCATTCTTTCCCCCTACGATATCTACCGCCTGAAGAACAGGCTCGGCAAGACCTATCTGGAATTCCTCAACGAGCATACCGTCCCCATGACCATAGAGGGGTCGTCCCTGGAAACCGTAGGTCTCCGTATGCTGGATGACGACGGCCGGTCCTGCCCGTTCGTGACCCCTGAAGGCTGCACGGTTTACACTGACCGTCCTCTTACCTGCCGGTATTATCCGATCGGCATGGGCATGATGAAGAAGGACACCGGGACGACCGGCGAGGATTTTTTCATCAAGGTGAAGGAAGACCACTGCATGGGCCATAACGAAGAAAAGGTCTGGACGGTCCAGGAATGGCGGCAGGACCAGGAGTCAGATATTTATGACGAGATGAACAACGACTGGATGGCGATCGTGCTCAAGGCAAAGACCCTCGGCAAGGTCGAGTTCAGCCAGCGCTCACTGCAGCTCTTCTTTATTGTCAGCACCAACCTCGACCTCTTCAGGGACATGGCCTTTACCCAGAAATTTATCTCGGCCTATCAGCTCGATGAGGAGGCGCTTAAGAAACTCGCAGAGGACGAACTGGAACTGCTGAAGTTTTCTTTGAAGTGGCTCAGGTTCGTGACGTTCAATGAAGGTGACTTTAAGGTTGATCAGGAAGCCAGGCAGAAGGCAAAGGAGAAACTGATCGCCCAGGCTGAAGAAGAGATGAAAAGACGCAGGGAAGAAGATCCTATCATAGAAGATTAGCCTTTATAAGGCCTTTCGGCAGATCAGTACGTCAGCTTCAGAAAATTCCTCAGCAGGTCCTTGCCGACGGTGGTGAGGATCGATTCGGGATGGAACTGGACCCCCTCGATGATGAATTCCTTATGCCTGACCCCCATGACCTCCCCATCCTCGGCCCGGGCGGTTATTTCAAGGCATCCCGGCATGGTCTCCTCTTTTATGACGAGGGAATGGTACCGTGTGGCGATGAACGGGTTCGGGAGCCCGGCGTAGATAGTCTTTCCGTCATGCCTGATCATGGACGTCTTGCCATGCATGAGCTTCGGGGCACGGATTATGTCGCCGCCAAAGGCTGCGCCGATCGATTGATGGCCGAGACAGACCCCGAGGAGCGGGATCCTGCCGGCGAAATGCTTTATCAGCTCTACTGAAATGCCGGCCTCATTTGGTGTGCAGGGCCCCGGGGATACGACGATCTTTCCGGGCCGCATGGCCTCGATCTCCGCTATGGTGATCTTGTCATTCCGGTAGACCCTGATATCTTCCCCGATCTCGCCGAAATACTGCACGAGGTTGTAGGTGAAGGAATCATAGTTGTCGATCATCAGAAGCATCAGCCCAGACCCTCCTCTGCCATGTCAACGGCCTTTATCATGCCACGGGCCTTATTGACCGTCTCCGTATATTCGCTCTCCGGCTGCGAGTCGGCAACGATGCCCGCGCCCGCCTGAACATAGATGGCGTCGTCCTTTATGATAAGCGTCCGGATCGTGATGCAGGTATCCATATTCCCTGAGTAGCTGAAATAGCCGACAGCGCCAGCGTACGGCCCTCGCTGTGTCGGTTCGAGTTCGTCGATGATCTCCATCGCCCTGACCTTCGGTGCGCCTGATACGGTCCCGGCCGGGAAACAGGCCCCAAGCACATCAAAGGCATTGAGGCCCTCCTGCAGTTCGCCTTCGACATTCGAGACCAGGTGCATGACATGGCTGTACCGTTCGACGGCCATCATCCCGGTCACCTGCACCGAACCCGGCCGTGATACCCTGCCGACGTCGTTCCTGCCGAGGTCGACGAGCATGATATGTTCGGCCATCTCCTTGGGGTCCTTCTTCAGTTCCTCTTCCAGTGCCCTGTCCTCGGTCTCCGTGTTCCCGCGTCTCCTGGTCCCCGCGATAGGGCGGAGGACGATCTTGCTGCCTTCAAGCCTCACCAGGATCTCAGGCGATGATCCGACGATCTTCGCCTCCCCGATATCGATAAAGTACATATAGGGTGAAGGGTTGATGACCCGAAGGGCGCGGTAGATGTTGAAGGGGTCTGCTGACGAGGGACGTGAAAAACGCTGCGAGAGCACGACCTGAAAGATGTCGCCAGCCTTGATATATTCCTTTGCCTCTTCGACCGACGACATGAATGCCTGCTTTGTCTGGTTGGAGTCAAGCCCCTCTTCCTTGCGGACCCCGGCATGGTCATTCATGACGAGCGGGGTGCGCAGCAGTCCGATGAGCGCATCGATCTTCTCTGTGGCGTCCCGGTAGGCCTCTGCCGGGGTCTGCCCGACAATATGGGCATTGGATATCACCTTGATCTTCTGCCTGAGGTTATCGAAGATCAGCATCGTATCCGTGACCATCAGAAAGAAGTCAGGGAGGCCAAGCCCCTCTTTTTCCTTCAAGTCGACCGCCTCGAAATACCGGACCATGTCATAGCCGATATACCCGACGAGCCCTCCGAAAAAACGCGGCAGGCCCTCGATCTCTACCGGCCGGTAGCGGGAGATCTCCTCCTGCACCAGCGCCATCGGGTTGTCGGTGGTGATGGTCTGAGGGGCATGAGACCCGTCGATGATCTCGACCGTACTGCCTTTCCCCTTAATGATCCGCGACGGCCGTGAGCCGATGAACGAATAGCGGGCCCAGGTCTCCCCGCCTTCAACGCTCTCAAGCAGGAACGACGGCGAGCCGCCGACCTTCAGGTAGGCGGTCACCGGCGTATCCGCGTCTGCCAGGATCTCCTTGTAGACGGGGATGAGGTTGCCTTTGCCGGCTAATGTTTTAAATGTATCGTAGTCAGGGTACATAAGGGCAAAAATCGCTTGTCAAATTTTTTTGTTTTGAATTATAATTATACCTCAAGACGGAGCAAGAAGTTAAGGCTTCATTCTGGCGCGTACGGCAGTATGATGAACAATGCGGGAATAGCTCAGTGGTAGAGCACAACCTTGCCAAGGTTGGGGTCGCGGGTTCGAATCCCGTTTCCCGCTCCAAAATAAAGACAGTGGTCAGCCATCAGTGTTCAGGTCTCGGTTGAGAGACCCCCAAAGATACAGAACCTGTTTAGATTTCCCTGCTGATAGCTGTCTGCTGATAACTGATTTTAGGGCGACGTACCCAAGTGGCTAAGGGGGAGGTCTGCAAAACCTTTATGCAGCGGTTCAAATCCGCTCGTCGCCTCCAGTTTTTGCCGGTTCTTTTTCTTCCCGCAGTGCTTCGAGTATGGTGATGTCGAGCCCCTTTTCCTCAAAATATTCTCTTTCCAGGGATTCAATGTAAAACCGGTCGAGTCCGCTGTTATCGAGGAAGTCCTCCCTGAGCAGCGGGTCCCGGCTGCTGATGACGGTCGGGAAGATCTGGTTGAGATAGACCGATTCCTTGCGAAGATCAATAAAGACCTTCTCGAAGAGCTTTTCCGGGACCTGGTTCGTGATCCCCTTTTCGGAGAGCTCGGCAATGATATCGGCCCTGATCTTTTCCCGAACTTCCCTCATCTCCAGCCCGGGGAAGAAGCTGCGCATCCTTTCCTTGAGTGCAGAGTGGGTCTCATGGTACAGCCTTTCTTCGTCGGTCAGTTTTTTGAGTCCGGTGATGACATCTTTCAGTGAGGCCTCGCCCTGCTGGATATTGTCGATGCCTTTGAGGATCAGGCGTATCTTCTGCCTTCCATAATTCGTTATATACTTATTTACCAGAAGGTCCCTGACGAAGGCCGTATTGAAGACATCGGGGTCCAGGTCATCGAAGGCCTTTTTGTTGCCGATGAGGCTTCGCAGGGATTCTTCCTTGAAGTCAATGTTCTTCATGAACGCCAACTGGCTCAGCAGGGAGTATACATTGTCATACCGGTCAAAATAGGTGATCAGGGCGCTCAGCTCCTCAAAGATGCTGAAGTCGTCCGTCTCGCGTGAAAGTTCATCGCAGGCCTTCCCGATGTCCAGCAGGACCTGTTCAAAACCCCGGTCGTTCAGGGAATAGGCCATGTGTTTGGCCTTGACCAATTTCACGATGTCTTCCTTGATGATATGCTGCTTGAGGGACGGGTCCTTGAAAAAGAGGTTTTCGAGGACCGCACGGACATCCTTGAGATAATCCTGCTCTTCAGTCTCCTGGATCTTTTTGCCCTTCAGCAGGAGGTCATCAAGGGTGTCAAAGAGCACGACCGGGATATTGTTCCTGATGCTCAGGGTCCTGAGCCGGTTAAGCCGTGCATACTCCGATGCCTGCAGGATGTCCCTGGCAAGGCCTCTGACAAGGACGTCCCGGTATTCATCGACCACGACCCGGTTCTCGGGATGCCGGTACATGATGTCGATCTTCATGCGTTCCTGCTGATAACGGTCAATGTTGTTCCTGAGAACGATCTTCTCAAGATGGGCCTCGTCTTCGGCGCTCAGTTCCCGGTTCTTCGCATAGAGGTCCCTGAAGGTGGTGTAGTATTCCTGGTTGGCCCTGTTGATCAGCTTGAAAATAAAGACGATGGACTGTTCTTCTTTGAGCTCGGCGCAGAAGCTGCCGAGGAGGTCGGTGTCACGGTCATCAGCCACCAGGGTGGTCCTCTTGAGGAACTTGCCCACGGACTTCAGTATCTGGCGCTGCCGTTTCTTGTAATCGCCGCCGAAATCGGCTGAAACAATAAAATAGTAGTTGGTGACGGCATGTCCCTGAAGGAAGAGCCTCGAGAAGGTCTCGATGCCTTCCGTGTTGTTGGTGAATACGACCTGCTCCTTGTCGTCCAGGAACGCACCGAACATGATCAGTCTGTTCAGCAGGTCATTTTTCGACATATCCTTCAGCGGTTTTTCGACACCGAACATATACTCACAGAAGCTGCCGCCGGTCCCCCGGTAGATAAGGTTATTCTCCGTTATGCTGAATTCGTTGCCCCTCGAAAAAAAACGCACCCGGGAGGCTTCTTCTTCATAGAAATAGGTGTTGTAGGTGCTGTGGCCGGCAACGAAGGCGAAAAAGTCCACGATCCCGACACTGCCGTGAAGTCTGAGGTCTTTGATCATATCTAAAAATATACCACAATATACGGGAAACATTCTATTTGGAGCCTGTCCCTGCATCGCCGCCGGTCATATTCCTTTTTGGCGTACGATGCGATTACAATAGACCATTGCTGCAAGCGGAGGCGTAAATGGATAAACTGGTGATCAATGGCGGAAAGAGGCTGTCCGGAGCGGTCGAGATCAGTGGGGCGAAGAATGCCGCACTGCCGATCATGGCGGCGGCTATTCTGGCTGAAGGGGAGCATCATATTTCGAACGTCCCGCAGCTGCGGGATGTCCGCACCATGGGCCGCCTGATTGCCAACCTTGGCGCCGGGTTCCACCTCGAGGACAGCACGGCGATCCTGGACTGCAGCATGATAAAGAATTTCGAGGCCCCCTATGACCTTGTCAGCACGATGCGGGCGTCCGTCCTTATTCTCGGGCCTCTCCTGGCAAGGCTCGGCAGGGCAAAGGTCTCTCTGCCCGGCGGATGCGCCATAGGGGCAAGGCCGATCAACCTGCACCTCATGGGGCTCAAGAAGATGGGGGCCACCATCAAGCTCGAATCCGGCTATGTGCTGGCAAAGGCGAAGCGGCTGAAAGGCGCCTCGATATATTTCGATACCCCGACCGTGACCGGGACCGAAAACCTCATGATGGCCGCTGTGCTGGCCGAGGGGAGGACGGTCATCGAAAATGCGGCCCGGGAGCCGGAGGTGACCGATCTGGCGAATGCACTGATATCGATGGGTGCGCAGATCAAAGGAGCCGGAGAAAGCATGATCGAGATCGAGGGGGTCAGCAGGCTTGCGCCGATGGACTATGCCATCATACCGGACCGGATAGAGACCGGGACCTTTATGACGATCGCCGGAATTACCGGCGGGGACATTACGATAAGGAAATGCAGGCCCGACCATCTCGATGCCCTGATCAATAAACTGCAGGACAGCGGGCTCAGGTTCAAGAAGGCCCGGGGCGGTATCAGGGTGACCGGGCCGGAGAGGCCTTCGGCAGTGAATGTCAAAACAATGCCCTATCCGGGGTTTCCGACAGATATGCAGGCCCAGTTCATGGCGATGATGTGCATAGCTGACGGGACCTGTGTTATCTCGGAAAAGATATTTGAGAACCGGTTCATGCATGTTGCCGAACTCCGCCGGATGGGGGCTGACATCACGATCGAAGGCAGTACTGCCACGATCAGGGGGATTAGCCGCCTGAAAGGCGCTCCGCTGATGGCAACGGACCTCCGTGCTTCGGCGTCTTTAATTGTTGCCGCGCTTGCGGCAGAAGGACAGACAACGATCCACAGGATCTACCATCTTGATCGCGGGTACGAAAAGATCGAGGCAAAGCTCCAGGCCCTCGGGGCTGACATCAGGCGCGAAAAAGAATAGCCCGGGGGTTATCCGCCGCTGGCCGGTCTTTCAAGGACTTCGCGCACCTTTTTGAGAAGTTTATTAGGCAGAATAGGTTTGAGGAGCAGTTCAACCTTTGCTCCGGCCATGCCCTCACGGTACGCCTTGTCGGCAGTATATCCGCTGGCAAAAAGAGCCCTTACATCAGGCCGGATACTTCTGATCTGTTCATAGGCCTCCCTGCCGTTCATCTGCGGCATGATCATGTCGAGAATGACGAGGTCTATTTCGGCATTGTGCTCAATGAACTTCCTGACAGCATCTTTACCGTCTTCTGCCGTGATCACGGTATACCCTGCGGCCTCAAGCACTATCCGGGCGAGTTTTCGAAGTGACTCGTCATCTTCTGCCAGGAGGATCGTCTCAGTCCCTCCGGCGGGGGAGGAGACAGCCACTGATGGGGGTGCGTCCGTTTCGATGAGTGCATCGGAGAGAGGAAGGTAGATCCTGAAGGTGGTGCCTATTCCCGGCTCGCTGTATGCCTCGATATATCCGTCATGCTGCTTGATTATGCCGTATACTACCGAAAGACCAAGGCCGGTCCCCTTCCCATACTCTTTTGTTGTAAAGAAGGGTTCGAAGATCCTCCTTCGGGTCTCCTCGTCCATGCCCTCACCCGTGTCAGAGGCAGTGAGAAGGGCATAGGCTCCGGGGTTTCCATATCCATGTCTGACGACGAAGCTCTCATCCAGTTCAACACAGGAGATTTCGATCGTGAATGTTCCTCCGTGAGGCATGGCATCTCGCGCATTGGTGGCGAGGTTCATCAGTACCTGTTCTATTTGGCCGCTGTCGGCCATGACCGTTATTTTGTCCTCCCCGGGCATCGTCCGGATACTAATGTCTTCGCCGATGATCCTTCTGAGCAACGTCTGAACCCTCCTGACCAGATCGTTCAGCTGCACCGGTTTGACATGCATGATCTGCTTTCTGCTGAAGGCCAGAAGACTGTGGGTCAATGCCGTGGCCCTGTCTGCGGCATTCAGTATCTCTTCGACGTTCATGCGCATTGGGTCGTCTTCTTTTGTCTGCACCTGAAGAATATGTCCGTAGCCGACTATGGTACTGAGGATATTATTGAAGTCATGCGCGATCCCTCCTGCAAGGGTGCCTATAGCCTCCATCTTCTGGGCCTGGAGCAGCTGGGCTTCAAGTTTCTTTTGCACGGTAATGTCCATGACCATCCCCGATATTATGTTGTCGTCGAGCACTGCGCTGATAACGATGGTCTTGTCATCACCGGATGGCGTCGTTATTCCGATCTCATAGCCGCTGATCATCCCTCTTTCTTTCAGGTTCACGATAAACGTTTCCCTGTCGCCGGGTCTTTTGTAACTGCTCAGGACCGGCACGGCCAGCAGTTCTTTGGCCGTGTTAAAGCCCAGGATGGTGGCCATTGCCTCATTTACGTATAGAAATGTTCCTTCCATGTTGGAGCGGTACACGCCCACGACCGCATGGTCCACAAGGCTCCGGTACTTCCGCTCGGATTCCTGCAGTGCTGCTTCGGCCAGTTTTCGCTCTGTAATGACGTCGAAAACAGCGACAAAGTGGTCCTTCTTCGGGCTGTATACCGAAAACCAGAACCACTTCTGCAGAGCCCTCACAAACATTTCAAACCGTTCAGGAAGCCCGGTCCGGGAAACACGGCCGTAGATCTCGAACAACTGCGGGTCAGATTCGCGTATGCCGGGTATGACTTCGGACACCTTCCTGCCGGTAACATCCTTCAGCCCGGTGAGGGTGGTAAAAGCGTCGTTGACGCTCAGGTAAATGAAATCGCGGGGACGATCATCCTCGAAGATCATCCGGCAATAGGCGAACCCGTTCAGCATATTGCTGAACAAAGAGCGGTAGAGCTCTTCGCTTGCACGCAGCTCGTCCTCGGCCTGAAATTTTGAAAGGGACTCACTCAGGAGTTGCTGCCGGAGACGACCCAGCAGGAATAACAAAAGCAGAGAAGTGACGGCGATAAAAGCCAGGCCCTTGAGCGTATTGACAAGGGTTATATGAACCGGTTCGCCGAAGACGAGGCCGACCACCCTGTCTGAAAGGAGTATCCATAGAGCGCCGAAGACCGCATAGTAGAGCACGATTCTGATGAAGCCGGCCTTCTCCGGCAGGCCTGAAGGGACGGAGGGTCTTTGATCAGTGTCTGCGTTCACGTGATCCACCAGGCATGATCGATATAGATCGCTGATGATGGTAAATGCATTTTCGTGTTTTCATTCACCGTATTGTCTTTCGTGGCGTCGCATCCCCTCTTTTGAAGACTGCCCTGACTGCCGCACATGCTACATCGTATCACATTATTCTGCAGTTTTCTATTTCAGCAGCAGGTATTCAATACATGCCGCCAGGAAGATGAGGAGGCTTGAAGGGATGATCTTTTTGTAAACCCCCCACATGTCCGCCTTGAAGTATTCCCTGGTCAGTACCAGGCAGAGGTGCACCGGAGATATCAGGACGCCGATGAACCCTGCTGCAAAGGCCAGGGACATGACCGGCAACGAGGCGCCTCCGGCGATGCTGATGAGCAGCGGGAAGGTGCTCCCGACAAAACCGACGGTCAGTCCGGTCAGCAGACCGGTCAGAAACGGCAGAAGACAGACGATCGGCAGGACAGGGATGCCATTATCAACAAAGACGGCGCTCAGGTTTCTGACTGAACCCGTGGCCTCCATCGTCTCTTTGAAGAGCATGATGCCGATGATCAGGACGACCACGTCAAGGCCGAAGCCGTGGCGCAGGATCCGCCAGATATCAGAGGGCCCGTACCGGAATATGATGCAGAGCGGGACGATCATGGCCAGCAGGGCGTAATGCAGGTCCATCTGCAGTGCTACGACCAGGAGCAGAACACCCCCGACCGGCCCAAAGCTCAGCAGGGCGCTTCTGCCCGTGACCCCGGCCGTGGCCTGCGCCCCGGGGGGCTTATCCGCCCGCTTCTCTATAGTGCGCATGCTGTAGATAAAGCCGGCAGAGAAGAGCACCAGGGCATACGGGATGTTTGCAACGACAAAACGGTAAAGCGGCAACCCGGAGAGCGCTGCCGCCAGCAATATGCCAGGATAGAGCGGCAGTATATACTCCCAGGGATGCCTGAACCAGTAGTTGATATAGGCCTTTTCCTCTGGGGACATATGCAGCCCTGAGGTGGCCTCCTTTACCATGGGCGCAGAAAAGTAGGCGCCGCCAAGGGAGGGGAGCATCCCTATCAGCAGCGGCATGGATATGACGACCGCCTTTTTGCTGCTGACATAGGTCGTTACCGCCGACATCATGGTCGAAAGCACCTGCTTTTCCCGAAGGATCAGCTCGAAGACCCTGATGAGCGAAAGCGAGAGCCAGAGGGTTATGGTGACCCTGCCCAGGAGCGTCTTTTTGCCGGTACTGACCACGGCCGGCAGGTCCATCCGATACACAAGCATCAGCACTGCGGCGGCGATCAGCAGGACATATCCGACAGGGATTTTTTTCCTGAGCAGCAGGAGGATGATCACGAATACGGCAACGATTTTCAGAATGTCAGGCATTTCCCATTGTATCACACAGCCCGGCCCGTGATCATGAAAGAGGAAGATAAAAGTGCTTGACAACAGCACCGAAAAGGAGTAACTTTAAATCAAGGAGTAAGCATGAATCAGGCAGTAAAGGTGGTCTTGCTCCCCATTGTCCATGGTCTGAAGCAGTAAGGTCGCAAGACACTTAATTGTGAGATGATTAATCTCAGAAAGACCTGGAAGAGGGGGACCTACAAGACCATCTTTTTTAGTGATAGTGCAAAAAGAGAGGCGGTGTTCATCACCGCCTCTCTTTTAATTTCATGCCCGGGTTACGGACAGCTAGTTGACCTTAACTTTCTCCATGTCCTTGCCGCAGGTGCATTTGCCGGGGTTCTGGCTGATCGTGTCGCATTTGCATGCAGGTCCGCAGGCGCAGGCATACTGACCGGTCGTCTTAAATGCCCTTTCCTTTGTCCAGCCCTCTGCCTTGAGCGTGGCCTTTCCTTCTTCTGCCTTGACTACCGTGGCCTTGACCATATCCTTGCCGCAGGTGCATTTGCCGGCATTGCGGGACATGCTGTCACACGGACATTTTTCTCCGCAGTTGCAGGCGTAAATCTCATCTCCTGCCTTCAGCTCCATCGTACTCTTCAGTCCTGCAAAGGCAACCACTGCCAAGGCAACGGTCAATAAGGCAACCAATCCTGTTAATGCTGATCTCTTCATTCTTTCTCCTCCTAGGTTATGGGATTAATTGTAGGTGATCTGGATCTCCCAGCCTACACTGATATAGTCTGAATTCAGTTTTTCGAGGCAGGGCAAACAGATAGCATCATTATCGTTCTGTGCCGGGAGATTCAGCCCGTCACCCGCCCTGAGGCTCTTCCGGGTCCTTCCGGCTTCATGGTGAACCATCCACGGGACCTCTCTTTTGCATATACGACAAAGCTTTTTCATATAAGCCTCCTCGTCCAGCGTCGCTATACTCCTGATTAAATTATAAGGGGATGGCTGTAGAAAGTATGTGACAATGTCACAGAACAGGCAGGATCAGATATTGGTCAACTGGATGAGATTTCGGGAGAGGACTATTTTCCCTCTTCTTTCAAAGTCCTTGAGGATCCTGCTGACGACCTCCCGGGAGGTGCCGAGGTCGTTTGCGATCTTCTGGTGGGTTATTGCCAGCCTTCCGTCTGCTGCTTCGGTCCTGAGGTAATCACTGAGCCGCTCGTCCATCTTCCCGAAGGCTATCTCTTCGACCAGGGCCATTACCGTGGCAAGCCGCTGGCTGAGGATCTTGAATACAAAGTCCCGCATTTCCGGATACTTTTCGATCATCCTGCGGAATTCCCCTGCAGGGACCAGGAGCATTTCACCCCCCTGCACAGCGCTCGCATGAGCGGGGTAGGAAAGATCGGAGAGTATGCAGGAGGCGTTCAGTATGCAGGTCTCCCCCTTATGGATCTCATAGAGCGTTATCTCCCTCCCCCCCTCCCCGACCTTGAAGACCCGGATCTCGCCCGACAGGAGAAAGGCAATGGCCGAGCAGGTATCGCCCTCGTTATAGACGTTCATACCCTGGGGGAATGTCTGGAGGCGTGAGGAGGTAAAAAGGTCTTTCAGCAAGGCTTCCTGTGCATCATGGAAGACCGGAAAGGTTTCGAGGAACCGTGACCGCGCATTCTCCTGCATGGTTATACTATAATAGAACCTGAAAAAATTTACATGGTTTGTCACGTTCTGATCTTAAAACGTTCCGGGTCCGGCATTGTCAGCCCCTGAACCTTGCTGAAAGACCGCACGATAGTGCAGAATATCCGATAAATATGGGAGACGTATGTGCCGGTAAAGGTTGGTGTAATTGGCGTTGGCTATCTGGGTAAACACCATGCCCGGATATATTCTGAAATAGAAGGCGCAGAGCTTGTTGCCGTGGCTGATCCGAGCCGGGAGGCGGTATCTGCTGTTGCCGGGGCATATGGCTGCAAGTTTTACACGGATTACCGGGATATTATCGGGCTCTGTGATGCCCTGAGCATTGTTACCCCTACGACAACACATTATGCCATTGCCATGGAATGCCTGAAGGCAGGCAAGGACCTCCTGATCGAAAAGCCGGTCACGGCAGACATCAGTGAGGCGCAGGCTGTTGTCGCGGAGGCTGCCAGGCAGAACCTGGTCCTTCAGGTCGGGCACCTCGAACGATACAACCCCGGCATTGCCGCCGCCGCCGGGATAATCACCGTGCCGAGCTTCATCGAGTCTGAGCGGCTGTCCCCCTTTATGGGGAGGGCTGACGATGTTGATGTTACCATCGACCTGATGATACATGATATCGATATTGTCCTGAGCCTGGTCAACGCACGGCTGACGGATATCAGGGCGGCCGGGGAAAGCATCATTACGGACAAGATAGATGTTGCACGGGCATGGCTGGAGTTTGATAACGGGTGTAAGGCGCTGGTAACGGCCAGCAGGGCGGCAACGGACAAGGTGCGCACCCTGAAGGTCTCGCAAAAGGACTCATACGTGACCATTGACTATCAGAAGCAGGAGGTCACTCATTATGTCAAGTCCGGGAAGACCCTCTCTTCGGTGCATATCAGGCCCGAAAACAGAGAGCCATTAAAGGAAGAGCTGAAGGATTTTATCCTTTGCGTACAGACCAGGCAGAGACCCCGGGTCTCAGGCGTTGAGGGCATGAATGCCCTTGATGTTGCCCTCAGGATAACCGAGATAGTGAAGGCCGGATTTCAGGTATGCTGTTGAGGATATTCAATTTTACGACTGGAGATAATGCACTATGATACCGATGGTTGATCTGAAACGGCAGTTCAATGACATAAGGGATGAGGTCTGTTCTGCGATCACCGAGGTGCTGGAGAGCTCGCAGTATATCCTCGGGCCCAGGGTCACGGAGCTGGAGAAGAAGATAGCAGCCTATCATGGCGTGGCCGAGGCGCTTGGCGTGGCGTCTGGTACCGATGCCCTGCACCTGGCGGTCGAGGCCCTTGGCATCGGCGATGACGACGAGGTCATAACGACTCCCTTCACCTTTTTTGCCACTGCCGAAGCGATCATGTATACGGGAGCCAAACCGGTCTTTGTTGACATTGAACCTGATACCATGAACATCGATCCCGCCGAGATCGAAAAGAAGATAACTAAAAAGACCAAGGCGATCATGCCGGTCCATATCTTTGGTCATCCGGCCGATATGAGGAAGATCCGGCAGATCGCCGATGACCATAAGCTCAGCATCATAGAGGACTGTGCGCAGTCCTTCGGCGCAGAAATGGACGGTAAAAAGACCGGGAGTTTCGGAGATGCAGGCTGTTTCAGCTTTTATCCGAGCAAGAACCTTGGGGCATACGGGGACGGGGGTATGATCCTCCTGAACGACCCTGCGGTGGCTGCTGATATAAGGAAATTGAGGAACCACGGATCAAAGGGACAGTACCGGCATGAATCGGTCGGGTTCAATAGCAGGCTTGATGAGCTGCAGGCCGCCATCCTGCTGGTGAAATTCAAGCGTATAGACGCCTACAATGAGCAGAGACGCCTCAAGGCTGCTCTGTATAACCAGCTTTTGACCGGGAGTGTGACTCTGCCGGTCGAGAGGCCGGGCTGCAGGCACGTCTATCATCAATACACGATACGATGCAGCAACCGGGACATGGTACAGAAGGTCCTGCAGGAGAAAGGGGTCTCCTCGGTGGTCTATTATCCGACCCCTGTCCATCTCCAGGAGGCGGTCAGCTTTTTGGGCTATAAGAAGGGTGACCTGCCGATCGCTGAAGAGGCGGCGGAGAAGGTCCTTTCCCTTCCCGTCTATCCGGAGCTGGAAGAGGCATCGATCAGGGAGACAGCGGCGATCATCAATAATGTCTGAGACGGTCATGATCGTGGCAGGGGAGACCTCGGGTGAGTTGTACGGGGCCCTGCTTGCTGCGGCACTCAGGGAGAAAAGGCCGGACCTGGACCTGATAGGCATCGGCGGAGAGAGGATGAGGGAGGCCGGTGTCACCCTCGTTGCCGGCATATCCAGTGCCTTTGGTTTTGCCGAGGTCATTGCCTCCATCAGGGAATTAAAGAGGACGTTCCAGAAGGCCGTTGATGCGCTCAACAGCCGGAAGCCTTCCGTCCTGGTGCTTATCGACTATCCTGATTTCAACCTCAAACTTGCCGAAAAAGCGAGAAACCTTCATATCAAGGTCCTTTATTATGTGAGCCCTCAGGTGTGGGTCTGGCGGAAGAACAGGATCCATACGATCGCCAGGCTGGTTGACAAAATGGCGGTGATCCTGCCTTTTGAAGAGAAGATCTACCGGGACATAGGAGTTGACTGCGAGTTTGTCGGCCACCCGGTCCTTGACGAACTGAAGGGGATGTCCCTGCAGAAAGAGGATCTGAAAAGGGAACTGGGGCTCAGGCCCGGCGTCCCTCTGATCTCACTCCTCCCCGGCAGCCGGACACATGAGATAAATAAACTCCTGCCCGTCATGACAGAGGTGATCAGGGAATGCAGGCAGGAGTTCAAAGATATCCAGTTCTGCATACCCTTTGCCCCGAACACGGATATGGAAAAATACCGGCAGGAGATCAGCCTGCTTGAGCAGGAAGGCGTCAGGATAAACCAGGGCAAGGCGGTCAAGGCCCTTGCTGCCTCAGACTGCGCCGTTGTCGCCTCTGGGACCGCCTCTCTGCAGGCTGTTCTGCTCGGCATTCCTCTCGTGGTCATTTACAAGGTCTCATCAATAAGCTACTGGATCGGCAGGATGGTCCTGGAAGGGAAATATATGACCCTTGCCAACATACTCTCCGACAGAGAGATCGTCCGGGAGTTTCTGCAGGCAGATGCTTCAGCCGCTAATGTCAGCAAGGAGCTCAAAAGGCTCATGACAGACAGCAGGTACCGGGAGAATGCGCTTGAGGCCTACAGCAGGGTGCAGGAGATGTTTAACGGCAAAAAGGCCTCCGACAGGGTATCGGATATGGTGCTGCAATTGATCGGCAAGGTGCATAACTCTTCATTGATCAAAGAAGGCTGAATGTTCTTTATCTACAGCATGGTGTATACCGCTGCAGCTCTGATACTGTTCTTTCCCCAGTATCTGAAGCGTCCGCAGGCCCTCAGAAGAAAATGGCTCAGGAACAAGCTCGGCATATTCGACCTTGATCCCGGGATCAAGACCCCTGTCTGGGTACATGCCGTATCGGTCGGCGAGGTCACTGCGGCGATCCCTTTTCTGAACAGGCTGAAGGCCGATCATCCGGCCCAGCCGGTCATTGTCTCCACCATCACCGACACCGGGCAGAACGTTGCAATGGCTAAAATGCCTGCAGGAACAACAGTTGTCTACATGCCCTTTGATATCGGGTTCATTCTCAGGAGATGTCTTGGCAGGGTCAGCCCCAGGCTCTTTATCGTTGTCGAGACAGAGATCTGGCCAGGCATCTTCAGGGCGGCCTCAAAATGCGGGGCGACGGTCATCATGCTCAACGGGAGGCTCTCGGAAAAATCCTGCAGGGGCTACCGGCTGCTGCCTCATTTCATGAAGAGGGTCCTCGGCTATGTCAGCGTTTTCGGGATGCAGGACAAAGCCAGCGCCGGAAGAATGGAGCGTATTGGCGCGGACAATGCCCGGATATTCGTTACCGGCAATTTCAAGTTTGACACGCCCGGCCAGCGAGAGATCCCCTTATGGGCGAAGGCCCTTGGGAGTCCCCTGGTCATAGCAGGCAGTACCCATGCAGGAGAGGAAGAGCTGATCATCTCTGCTTTCAGGGAGAACCTTGAGCGCTTCCCTGACCTCAGGCTGATCCTTGCCCCCCGGCATCCTGAAAGGTTTTCCGAGGTTGAGGACCTTCTCAGAAAAAGCGGGCTCCCGTTCATAAAACGGACCGACATCGATGAACTGCGGCTCTCAGAATACAAGGTAAAACGTATTGTCCTTCTTGACAGTATCGGGGAGTTGTCGGCTGTTTACGGGGCAGGGGACATTGCCGTGATCGGCAAGAGCTTTCTCGGATACGGCGGTCAGAACCCCCTTGAACCGGCCCTGTTGGGGAAGGCGGTCATCTGCGGTCCCCATATGGAGAATTTTTCGTTTATGCCTGAGTTCTACGAGAACGGAGCAGCCTTCCAGGTCGAACAGAACGGCCTCGCCAAGATGATAAGGAATCTTCTTACCGAGCCGGGGAAGGCACAGAAGGCAGGGGACAGGGCACGGGAACTCTCGGAGAAGAATGCCGGGGCCGTCCAAAGGTCTCTGGAGATCATCAGGCAGTACCTTTAAATCAAATGTTGCAAAGGAGGATTCATGGCCACGTGGTATGAGGGACTGCCCGATGACGCGGTGGTCCCTGAGGCGGACAGGATGTACCGGCAGGAGATCAACAGGGTCAGGGAGGGGCTTTCAAAGGGGCTTGGGTTCGAAGAGGCCATTAAAGCGATAGAGGAAAAGGACGAAGGTCTGAGGCAGGCCATTATTGACGATGTCCTGAAGGTGCTGATAGCCGAAGAGCATTTTGCCGGGGGAGTTTCTCTGAGTGAGATGGCAAAGAGGCTGAAGCTGACTGTCAGGCGGCTTGAGGCGGCCAGAAAGAGCATGCTTGACGAAGTGGTCGGGGACGCAGCGATGCGGGAGTATCTGCAGGAGCTTGATCCGAATGACCCGGGCCGCACTGATGCCTGAAATTGTCTTGACAGGAATCAAAGAGTTATAATTTTATCATGAGAAGTTTTATAGGCATCCTCCTCCTGTTCTTTGCTGCATCAGTGGCGCAGGCCACGATGATCATCGGAGAAGAAGGTTTTTACACGGTAAAAAAGGGGGATACTCTGGACCTGATAGGCGCACGGCTTGGTGTATACTGGAAGCAGATCGTCAGGGAAAACAGGCTGGACCCCCAGAAGCCGCTGAAAAAAGGCACCAAGCTTAAGGTTGACACACGCAGAATAGTGCCGCAGGTGATCGATAACGGCATCATTGTGAACATCCCCGACAGGACCCTCTATTATTTTAAGGAGGGCCAGGTCGAGGCTGCCTTCCCTGTTGCCCTCGGTATGCGCCCCCGCGAGGAGGCGGCCGACTGGACAACACCTCTGGGGAAGTTCACGATCCTGAGAAAAGAGAAGAACCCGGCCTGGTATGTTCCCAAATCCATACAGGAGGAGATGGAGGAGGAGGGAAAGCCTGTTGAAACGATCGTCCCGCCCGGTCCTGATAATCCGCTCGGCAGGTATGCGATGAAGACATCAATTCCGGGGATCCTGATACATGAGACGATCAAGCCCCGGTCGATCTATCAGTACCGGAGCCATGGCTGCATACGGGTGATGCCTGAGCATATGGAGCACTTCTTCGATAAGGTCGAGGTCAACACCCCGGGCGAACTGATCTATGTCCCGGTGAAGGTTGCCGTGTCAGAGGAAGGGCACGTTTTTCTTGAGGCGCACGGAGATGTATATAAAAAAGGCAGGAACCTGAAGGCAGAGACGCGCGAGGCAATAGAAAAGCTCGGCCTTTCGGAAAGGGTGGACTGGCGGAAGGTGGAGAAGGTACTAAAAGAGAAGGCTGGTGTCCCCAGAGATGTTACGCTGGCTGACAGGACCCCAAAGGAGAGGATATAAATGCACAAGCAAGAGACGATAAAGACAAAGGTCTTTCAGGCTGCTATCAACTTTGTTCGGGAGCATCATCCTGATGCGATCGATGCGGCCTATAAATATTACTGGGATGACCAGCAGCCGGATGAATTCATGCAGGGCATGGCCCTTGAGCTCGGCTTCATGAATTTTGAGGACTGGCTGATCTTTGACTATAAGGCAAATGAGGAGAAGGAGACGTTTCTCACCATCTATAGCAAGTGCGACCCCTGTCTGAGCGCAGAGGAAAAAGCGGTCATTGAGGCGACACAGGATTCGTTTCTGAGCTTCTATGAGGTCCTGTCTGTCTCTGAGGACAAGAGGGTTCTGCTCAAAGACCTGCTCTGCGGCGGAGATTTTCTTCTGGGAGACAAGAACCTGACCAGGGGACTCAACGTGGGCGATATCTTTGCGACAAGACTCCTGTTCCTTGATGATACTTACGTGATAGGCGGGTGTGTCTATCCCTACAGCGCAGAGCAGAAACAGCAGATCCTCAGATATGTCGACGTGCAGTTCGGAAGATATAAGAGGAATGTGCGTCAGGATGGGACGATCGAGAACTATCTCAAAGACTATGGAGATGTCTTCAATATCATCTGGATGAATTACTTCCTAGACCCTTCGGCCAACGAGGTCTGACAGGGGCCTGCTGCGGCCCCCTGACGCCTGAGTGCCCTTTCCCCCCGGCCTCCTGATGTATCGTATCCCTGCCCCGGCCCGGCGCTGCTTGTTTTGGAGCATGTTGAACGGGCTTTTGTGATATAATCAGCGGATATGAATATCAAACGACTTGTCAGGAAAGATGTGGCCTCTTTGAAGGCTTATAATGCAACGGAGATCCCCTGCAGGATCAAACTGGACGCCAATGAAAGCCCTTATGGATTTGCTGCAGCCTTAAAGGCGGTCAGCACGGTCCGCACGAACAGGTACCCTGATCCTGAGGCAAAGGGGCTCAAGGATCTCCTTGCAAAAGACCTCGGGGTAAGACCTGACAATATCCTCCAGGGCAACGGCTCGGATGAGCTTATCTATTGCCTGATCGCCACCTTCGGCGGTCCGGTCCTCTTCCCTGTCCCAACTTTTTCGATGTACGGGGTAATAGCGCAGGCCCTCGGAGAAAAGAGGTCTGCCGTCCGGCTCAATGCTGACTTCGACCTCGACAGCGAAAAGATGCTGGCGGCCATCAAAAAAGATAAGCCTAAGCTTGTCTTCCTGAGCAGCCCGAACAACCCGACCGGCAACTGTTATTCTGCAGAAAAGATCCTCGCGGTCATAGAGGCCTCGAAAGGGATCGTGGTCGTCGACGAGGCATACCAGCCCTTTTCGAGCGAGAAGGGTTTTCTCCCGCTCCTGAAAGACTATAAGAACCTTGTCATCCTGCGGACCCTGAGCAAGACAGGCCTGGCGGCCCTGAGGCTCGGCTTCATGATCGCTGACCCTGAGATCGTCGAAGAGGTGAACAAGGTGAGGCTGCCCTTCAATGTCAATGCCCTTTCACAGGTAGTAGCTGCTGCAGCCCTGAAGGAAAAGAGGCAGCTGGCCGGATTTATAAAAGTGATCATTGCAGAGCGCGACAGGCTGCTCAGCGCTATGGACAAGATAACGGGAGTAAGACCGTTCCCGTCCGAGGCCAATTTTATCCTGTTTAAGGTCAAGGACCCTGACAGGGTCTATCGCCTGCTGCTGAAAAAAGGGATGCTGGTGAGGAACCTCAATGGCGTACTGAAGGGCTGCCTTAGGGTGACTGCAGGGACGCCGCCTGAGAATACTGCTTTTCTGGCAGCACTCAGCGAAATACAGAAGGGTTAAATTCCGGGCTGACAGGAGAATAGCAAAGCCATGAGAAGATCAAAGATCCAACGCAAGACCAAAGAGACAGATATAGCGATAGACCTGAACCTCGACGGGGAAGGAAAATACTCGGTGCGGACCTCCATCCCGTTTCTGGACCATATGCTTTCGCTGATGTCCAAGCATGGCCTCTTTGACCTGACGATCAGGGCAAAAGGCGATATCGAGATCGACGATCATCACACGGTTGAGGATGTCGGCATTGCCCTGGGCAAGGCCTTAAAGCAGGCCCTTGGGGATATGAAGGGGATATCGAGATACGGGCAGGCCTCGGTGCCGATGGATGAGACCCTCGCCTCGGCCATCCTCGACATAAGCGGGAGGCCCTATCTTGTCTATAAGGTGGAGTTCTCGAAAAAGAGCAAACTAAAGGAGTTCGACCCTGACCTTATCGAAGACTTCATGCATGGGTTTGTGGCCAACGCCGGCGTAACCCTTCATATCAACGTGGCCTACGGCAGAAACACCCACCATATCATTGAGGCTGTCTTCAAGGCCCTCGGTCGGGCGCTCAGGCAGGCGGTCCAGATCGACCCGCGCGTCAAGGGTGTCCCCTCGACAAAAGGAAAACTGTAGACCGGACATAGGGGTAAGAAGAAGGCGGGGCAGAATATTTTCGCTCATTCTCGTCCCGGCGAACTGCCGGGACTCCGAGGCTTTTACCTCTATGCTCCATGCTCACTCTTTAGGTTCTATTAACCCGGCAATTGAATATCCCAATCTGTCATCCCCGCTTGTCGGGGATCCTTCTTTGTTTTCGGAGAGATTCCGGACAAGCCGGAATGACAAAGTATACGCAAAGACTATGACGTTGGGTCTAAGTTAAAGACCTCTTCAATAATTCAAAGTTAAGAATTCAAAATTCAAAATTTCTTTGCGCTATGCCCTATGCCTTTGCTCTTCGGATAACTCAAAACTCAAAATTAAGAATTCAAAATTGTTCTTAAGTTTTTATTTGCGCAGGGAAACCTGAAATCATAGCATAATAATCAGAAAAAAGAACCTGTCAGTTCTGACAGGTGACATGTTTGGGAGGCCCATATATACTTTGCGGGTGGCGGTACATTTAAGCCGAAAAGCATAGGGGGGATCGGGATGAAGAGATGGCGCAGGGTGATTTCGGGGGTGCTTTTGTTTATGCTGCTGTCGGCAGAGGCGTGGGCCTGGCTGCCTTACCGGGGCCTGAACCTGCCACAGAGAGAGCCAAAGGAGGGAGTATCGGTCATCCCTGCCTATAAGGGCGGCCCTGCCAGGGGCGTAACACCCGAAGATACGGAAGAGACTGCAGAGGCCCCGCAATCTTATGAAATAGCGGTCCTTGCCCAGAGCCTTAACTGGAGCCCTGTCCTGATCTATGAATACGTAAAGCATACGATAGAGACCGAGTGGTACTGGGGCTGCATGAAGGGGGCTCAGGAGACACTGCGCCAAAAAAGCGGCAACGACTGTGACCAGGCATCACTCCTTGCAGCCCTGCTTCGGGTCTCAGGCTTCCCGGCGAGATACGTAAGGGGCAGCATGGAGTTCTTTGCCGGCGGGCAGTCGATAGATATGGACAGGGCCAGAAACCTCCTCGGCATAGACGACCCTGCCGCGATAGCAGATTTTTTCCGGAGGGCCGGCATCCCCTATAGACCAATTTTAGCAGGCGGAAAGATAGAGAACTTTGAGGTAGAGCATATCTGGATAGAGACGCAGGTCCCCTGGGGCAACTACCGCGGAACGATCATCGACGACTCGGATAAGTCCTGGATCGGACTCGATACCAGCATCAAGACCAGCGATTACCAGTACAGCAACCTGATAGATATATATCAAGAGCCGGCCCTCAGCAGTCAGCTCGCAATAGTAAAAGACGAATACCTGAATGCTGTCCGAGCAGAGACCCCGCTGGAATACCTAAGGGCTCTGGTTGAGGGGAAGCTCTCACAAAGCCATCCGGGCAGGTCTTATGGCGATCTTATGAGGACCAGGACCCTTCCGCCCGATATCCTGAAGATCCTGCCCTCGAGCCTGCAGTTTACCCAGAGGTCCATTACCCATGAATACAGAGAGATCCCCGATGAACTCAAACATAAGGTGCGCTTCGTCGCCGGCACCTCAGGGCCTCTCCCGACGATCCTTTTTGATATAACTCTTGACACCCTTGACCTCTCAAACCAGATGATCAGCCTAAGCTACGAAGCCGAGACCGTGGAAGACCAGGCTATCATCGATGCAAACGGAGGTCTGGATAATACACCGGCCTATAGCGTGAGACTGCGGCCGGTGCTGAGCCTCAACGACGGGATGGTAGCCGCAGGCTCAGACGGTCTGGCGATGGGGACTAGACATGATCTGAGCATCGAGCTCATATCTCCATCAGGGCCAGCCGGAGTTGAAAAGATAACGGGCAGCCTTACAGCCGGCACCCTTGTCGCCATCGGGATAGCGGCTGGTAGAGTCACACCCTCTGTCCCGCCCATACCGCAAGAGGGAGGGAATGACGGGGCTGATGCCGGCACAATTCTTTCTAAAGAGGCCTACAGATACATAGACCGCTGGAACCACGCAGAAGAGGAGCTTGCAGCGCTTCTGCAGTTCAGCCTCTCACGACCCATCCCGACCGTGGTGCTCGCCGGAGGGGTGACCGATGTTACCTATCAGCATGGTATGCCGTACAGTCTCGGGTGGAAAGGGGTCTATCTGGATGCCCCCTTAAGGGTGATCGAGGCAACCCCGTTCCACTCCCCCGTGACTCAGGGGGAAGAGGCAGACCGGAAAAAGACCTTTATGCAGATTTCAGGCATGCAGGGTTCAATCCTCGCAAACAGGGTATTTGAAGACGACTTCGGTGTGGAGGGCATATCAGCTGCAAAGCTGATGGCGGTTGCCCGGGGGATGCAGGTCCCGGTCCTCAGTATTGATAAGACAAACATCTCAGCAGTCCTCCCGTCCCTCAATCTTTGGCCTGATATGAAGATGGACATAACAGACGCCGTTAATCAGGGCCTCGGGGTGACCGCCCCTCAATCGGAGATCACCTATTTGGATTGGAAATGGACAGGCTATATAAAGAAAGACCCTGCAACGGAAGGATCAGGTTATATGCTCCCCGGGGAGATAGCAGGGGGGATGACAGCGGTTTCACCGGACAACTGGCCTTCCCAATATCTTGCGAAGGTCCTGGCTAAGCCGTACAGCTCGGAATACACTCTGGTGGCCATAACCTATCCCGCACACAATGCTGTCTTAGCGGCCGCGAGAACCACGGTGACGGGAAAGGTCCTGGACCCTGATGCGCAGGTGAATGTCAACGGTGTACAGGCAATGATGTTTGATAATACCTTTACCGCAGCCGGGATACCTCTTGTCCGAGGCCTGAACACGATAACGGCAACAGCGACCACCAGCAAAGGAAATATCATTTCTCAGAGCATTCAGGTGAAATATAAGGTACCGCTAAAGACATATATATCCTTCCCTTTTTACGGACTCGCCGTCTCAGGCCCATCAGTTGATGTTGAAGGAATGGTCAGCGATAACCTGGCCACAGTAGAGGTCAATGGGATCAAGGCAGCAGTATCAGCAGACGGCAGGTTCATCGCACGCGGCGTGGCACTGGCAGTCGGGAGCAATCTGATAACGGCCACTGCGGTCAACCAGGAGGGTGAAGCAGATACCTTCAGCATCAGCGTCGAATGCAGTACCCAGCAGACCAGAACAATTCCTATCACGATAACCTCGCCTCAGAACAATGCAGTGATAAGCAGGACTTCGGTGATGGTGACCGGGACAATAACGATAGATGACCCAGAGGTATCGATAAAGGTCAACGGAGTGCCTGCAGAGATATATAACGGACAGTTCACGGCCAATAGGGTTTCATTGGATGAAGGGGAGAACAGCATCATCGTAAATGCCACGGACAGCTCCGGGGCGATCGGCAGGGCCGAGGTCATGGTCAGGGCAGATACGACACTACCATATGTGACCCTTACCGCAAACATAACCAGCGGGATTCCTGACCTTACGACATACTTTGCTGCGGGCACCGCAATCCCGAATCCCGTTGCAATGTATCAAATAGATTATAATGGAGACGGTGTGATCGACTATACGGGGACAACTTTTGAGGATATGCAGTATACCTATACCACCGGAGGGATATACTTTCCGACGATAACTGTCACCGATGACCAGGGAAATGTCTATACGGATACCATTGCAATTACTCTGCTGAACAAAGATAAGATCAATGCCCTCCTGAAAGGCAAGTGGGAAAAGATGAAGGGGGCCTTGATACAGGGGGATATTGAAGGGGCGCTAGTTTATTTTATGGAAAGATCAAAAGAGCGCTATAGGAGTTTATTTGCTGCGCTTAAAGACCAACTGCCAATGATATTCGGAACATTCGTCGAATTCAACATTACTGATATATATGAAGTTATCGCTGAAATTGAAATTGTTGCAAACGAAGACGGGAAACTTTATTCATATCCCGGGGTGTTTATCAAGGATGGGAACGGTATCTGGAAATTAAAAAACTATTAGAGGGTGACTAATGAAAAACAATAGATTGGCGAAAATCCTTATGCTTCTGCTTTTAGCTGTTATATCCTCCTCCTGTTGCAGGCATGACGGACCTTACAAGGGCAGGGTCATTGACTCAGAAACAAAGCAGCCGCTTGAGGGGGTGGTGGTGCTCGGCGTATGGTATAAGGAACTGCCGGGTCCTGGTGGTTCCACGGGTACATATTTTGATGCGCAGGAAACCGTAACGGATAAAAAAGGAGACTTTGAACTAAAAGGGCAGGGTCTACAGATACTCAGCACCGTGAGCATGATGCATGTGCTTATATTCAAAGCAGGGTACAAATATGTAGGTTCGGGGATGTGGGTATCGCTTAAGGTCGATGGGGGACTGATGGAGAAGAAAGCCGACTGGGAAGGTGATAGAGCGATTATTCCATTGAGGAAGTTGACGAGGGATGAGAGAAGGAGAAACACCCCTCCTTCTCCTCCTAACGAAGTACATAAAGAAAAAATTAAATCAATACTCAGTGAGATAAATAAAGATCGAATTGAACTGGGCTTCGACCCTATTAACGTAGGGAGGTAAGTTCAATTGAAGGAAATAACAAGATCTATCGTTGTATTTCTATGTATGTTCTTAATTCTTAACAATAGCGAGGTATTATCGTGGGATGACAAAGTTACACATAAGGAGATTTCGCGCTATGCAGCAGAGAATTCTGCTGTGAAAATAGCCCAAGATGATTATTTGAAGAGATTGGGATTTAAAAAAGGATTAGAGGAAACATTGCAGTGGGAGACAACCACGGACAGAATCAAAGAATGGATTGCAAAAGGCGGAGAACTTGAAGACGCAGGCAACAAAGTAGATTTATTATTAAAGCGGGCCAGAAGTTATAACCACTTTCATAATCCTCTAAAGCAGTGGGATCAGGCAGGCTTGAATGATTACTATCTGGTAACGAAACCCTATCCGCCATTTATTACCAAGTTTTCCATGACCGGCGAATCAGCCCTTTTATGGGCACAGGACTGGAATTATCAGGGGAAATATACAACCCTTGAAGGCGACCAGACTTGGGGAAAGAGCAAAGCCTTATATTTAAAAGCGCTTACATCAAAAAGGGACGACGAAAGACAGGCATATTTCGCACAGACATTCAAAGGCCTTGGCCATCAGATGCATCTCTTGCAGGACATGGCCGTTCCTGCACATGTTAGAAATGATGCTCATGTAATAGAAGCCGTTGATGATTGGCGGGTGAAAAATGACCTGCCGGTCGGCGACTTACACTTTGAGACATGGTCTAAAAAACATGCCGATAAAATCAATCTATTTGCCGCAACGCCTGTAATTCCGCAAATTGATTTGACGAAAAACCCCGGCGTAATGGGACCTATTGCAAAGTTTTATGATACTGACCAATATACAGTGTATGTTGCACCGCGCACGAGTCTTTCCTGGGGTTTGTCGGAATATACGAACGCAAACTTTGTCAGCGACGATACGATCTTTACCGAGCAGTTTAATCAGGATGACCGCCACCATTTCCCATATCCAAGATATACAGACTATAACACGTGCTATGAACGATTTGACGAGCGATATCTTCCGACAAATAAAATGCGAAAGTATTGGAGAAAGAAGCAGCCGTGCCCCGGGGAGTCCGTTAATCATTTTGTTCAGGTTGGGCCGTGGTTCAAGTATGCACTTACCTGGGACCTCCAGAGGTTAAGCATACATCTTGACGAAGCGACGAATATGGACTACGCAGCTCTGCTGGTTCCTCGTGCTGTCGGATACTCAGCAGCTCTGCTTGATTACTTCTTCCGGGCTAAGATCCGGCTGGTGCCGGACTTGAACAACGAAGGGTGGTTTCTTATCAGGAACGATTCTGATGAGAATATGCGGGGAGTTTTTAGTCTTTATTATGACGACATTTATGGTGACCGTAACCTTCTCCTGAGATTCCCCCCAGGGGTCATGAGCATCGACGCCCATGGCCAAAGTGCGCCGGTGACCTTTACTGAGCCGGCTGACATAAGGGAGAGAGGGAAGTATATGCTGGTGTTTCAGGGGACCCATGGGGCTGAATCCGGGGCCATTGCCGGGAGTGTTGTTCAGGATACCCTTGAGATCACCCCGCCCGGACGCTTTGCCTATGCTGTACTCGACGGAGTTGCGACACCTCTTGAGTTTAGCGAGGTCAAGGCGAAGGTCAGAAATACGGACCCTGAGAAAATAATCAAGAAAGGGGCGTTGCAGGCGATAATCCAGTTCAAAAAGCGGGATGATGAAAAAAATATCTACTATGCACGATCTGCCCCTGTCGCAATAAACTCCCTCGATGCCGTGACTCCCGCTGAATACAGCTTTGATTTTTCAGCAGATCCGGTCGATATCAGTGTGAATAGCGTCTATCTGAAGGTCACATTCAGGGGTAATATCGGAGCGGAGACTGATGTGGTTGCGGCAGGGAGCCGGGACATCAGTGAACCGACACCGATAGATGTCTTTAATAATATGGACAAGGTCTGTATCAATGGGCAGTGGCATGCTGCAGGGAGTCAGGAGGCAATTGCCTTAGTCGATACGAATCAGGACCACAGGGCCGAGGAGTATGACGTGTATGGTCATAGCTTAAGGGATATTTACCTGAAGCTTGCGCCTGCAGATGACTCGCAGCATGCATCGCCCACGGATCATACCCTTTATATCCCATCGCTTGCGGCAGGTAAATTATACCGGGCCTATGTATTGAGCGAGTATGGGTTGAGCCACAGCGACTATATGACTGCAGTGGCCAGGGACGCTGGGGACATGTGGACGCATACAAAGGCCATCCTGAAGGGCAACTGGGCCGGATCAGCCCTCAGGGACCAGGACGAATACCATACAAAACAGGCTGTCTGCGCGCAATATCAGCTCGCAGCCCCCTGTATCATCAGAAAATACGTTACGTATTTTCAGTTCAGAGGCAAGTCCTTGTGGGGAGCCGCAGGAAACATTATCGATAACCCAAAGTATCCACCCGACTCACAATGCAGTTGGGCTCTGTTGAAATAGGACGACAAACAGCCATAAATTAACCGGGAGGGTTGCTATGTATAAATTCGCAATAATTTTGTTGAACCTTATTATTGCTTCTGCTGTTTTTGCCGAAAAACAACAGGACGCAGCAATCTTTACGGATCAAGATCTGATGAAATATAAGAGATCATCTGAACCCGACCTGCCGCCACTAGATCTTGGCCATCATAAGAATGAATCGATAAAGAAAAATTCAGGTGATAAAGCTGCTGATGCTCAGGGAAGCGCTGTTACTAAAGCGAAGGATGAGATAAGTGAGTCAGAGAAAAAAAATATAGAAAGAGAGTTCACGGCAATAGTGGCCTCTATGCTTTCTCAGTTGAAAGCCGGAAATATAGAAGGGGCCTTAGCTTTCTTTGTGGAGTCGCGGAAGGAAAGACATAGAAAAATATTTACGGCACTGAAAGACAACAACACCCTAAAACTTGCCGCTGAAGGTTACATGGGCGTAGACATTGCGTGGATAGGTGACCATCTCGCAGAAGGCGGCGTCAGCCGTAATGAAGACGGCAAAATATATTCTTATGGTATTAAATTTATGGAGACAGCAAAAGGGGTATGGAAGATTTATGATTTTTAGCGAGGCGTCATGGCAGAAAATCCAATGGGTGACTCTGAAAGGTTTCTACGGAGAATGAAATCTAAAACACAAATGCGCGTCTACAGGCTTCAGGATGGTGAGGTCGCTGCAACGGTTCTTGATGGTAATGGCGAACTGCTGGATGTGTTGTACCTCGGAAAATTCACCGAGGACCAGTATGCGAGCTTAAGGAAGGTTATCGACAAACATTCCTCAACTTACAGTATCGGCCAGTACGATGGGAAATGAAAATGGAGCAATGCTACGTGCCGTTATTTATGTCATTTTTTTCCAGCCGTTGACAAGCTGGAAGAAAGAAACCATTCTTAAGACCCAGAAATGCTGCTGCTACTCTGTTTGAACAGTCAAGCTTCTCATAGATTTTGTCCAGGTAGCTGTTCACTGTTTCTGGTGTTATCTTCATGGCGGCTGCTATTTCTTTGTTCGAAAACCCTTTTACGAGATAGCGGAGGACTTCTCTTTCTCTGTCGGTCAGAACGGGTTTTTCGCTTACTTGATCTGCATCAAGGCCTGTGAGAAATGCGATTACGCTGTTCCCGGGCAAGCGCATCATGGAGATGGTAATATCACCATAACGGAAGTTCTGCAGGTGAGCGGATCCGATCATAAGCCATTCCATAAGGTCCTTGAGAGGTATATTCCGTTCAGAAATAAAAACGTCTGCGTGATCGTTGAGCCAGTAACTGCCGTTGTCGTCAATCAATATAAGAGGTTTTGTTGTGGAAGCTTCTTCAACTGTCTTTAACGAGTCCTTTATTCTTGCCACTATCTTGTCATTCATATTCCCCTGTCCCCCGAATTATACGCTGTCTATATAATTGTTATTCGAAACGGAACTCAATTGAAATCCCCCATTTGGGGGCTTGCACTATCCATCCCTCGCTATTATCATAGCGCAATCACGAATAAATGCAATTTTAATTGAGGTTGAGGGGTTTCACGGTCGGCAGTTTAGTTTCGCTCTCCCGGATACATTTTGCAGATAATCTGACATTGTTAAATTGGCGTAACATCAGTGTACAGAAAATAAGCGTGAGCTGAAGACGGGTCACAAAAAGAAAGGCTTATATAGATTGACAGAAATAAATGAAACAGAGTATTACAGAATTATTCAGTCCTCCATCGATGGGTTTTGGATTAATGATATTCAGGGACGGGTTCTGGATGTAAACGAGGCCTATTGTGCTTTAGTAGGCTACAGCCGTGATGAGCTGCTGGATATGCATATCGCCGATCTCGAGGTGGTTGAAAAGCCGGAGGAGGCAGCGGCGCGCATCCAAAAGGTAATGGAAATTGGTTCGGACCGTTTTGCGGCGCGTCATCGCTGCAAGGACGGCAAAATTGTCGATATTGAGATCAGCGTCACTTATCTGCCCGCCCCCAATGGAAAATTTTTTGTGTTTGTCAGAGATATCACCGGGCGTATGCAGGTCGAAGAGGCTCTGCAGCAATCTGAGCAGAGGTACAGAAGTGTCATCAACAATATAGCCATAGGAATAGCTGTAATAAGCCCGAATATGGAGATATTGTCCTTGAATGGTCAGATGATGAAATGGTTCCCGGAGATTAATATCTTAGATAAACCGATATGCTACAAGACATTTAATACCCCCCAAAGAGAAACGATCTGTTCCTATTGCCCCACAATATTGACCCTGAAGGACGGCCTGGTGCATGAGACAATAACCGACACGCCTGCCGGCGATAAGGTAATTAATTTCAGAGTGCTTTCTTCACCCATTCGAAATAAAGACGGGGAAGTTGTCGCTGCGATCGAGATGGTTGAAGATGTCACAGAGCTCAGGCGTGCAGAGCAGGCCTTAAAAGAATCCGAGAACAAATTCAGGGACCTGTCGGAAAAATCGTTAGTCGGGATTTATCTGATACAGGATGGTATTTTCGAGTATGTTAATCCGGTGATGGCTGAGATATTTGGCTATAGCGTTGATGAGTTAACAGGCAAGAAAGGCCCGGTTGATCTCGTTCTGCCGGAGGATTGGCCGAATGTGAAGGAAAATATCCGTAAGAGGAACACTGGAGAAATGAAAGCTGCCCATTATGAATTCAGAGGGCTGAAAAAAAATAGCGACGTTCTTTTTATAGAGGCCTATGGATCGAGAACGGTGTATAAAGAGCGTCCAGCTGTGATCGGGTCCCTGTTGGACATCACGCAGCGCAAAAAAGATATGGAGGAGCGTGAAAGGCTTATAGGAGAACTGAGAGAGGCTGTTGTCACAATCAAGACGCTTCAGGGGATATTGCCCATATGCTCTTCCTGCAAGAAGATACGGGATGACAAGGGGTATTGGAGTCAGCTCGAAAAATACATAACTGAACATTCATCAGCAGAATTCAGTCACAGCATTTGCCCCGATTGCACAAAAAAATTATATCCTGATTATTATGACAGGCTGTTCGAAGGTGATTAGAACCGCTCTGCTTGCCGCATCCGAAGTCAGACAGACTCCTGATTGCTAAAATAGATGCTTCCGGCTTCTCGATGAGTCCGCAACGTATCCGGATGGATGGGGGACAGACAAGCGTCGGTGGAATCCCCTGTTGAGTCATTGCCTGTAAATATTTTCTCGATCTGGGCATCAGCCCCCAGGTCAGACCTTTTTATCAAGCAATGCGGCGAGCCGCTCCAGGTGTTTCAGTTCCTCTTCTGCCAGGAGCAGGAATACTTTCTTTGCATCACCTTCCAGTTTCCGTTCCATCCTGATATACGCGTCATAGGCATTTGCCTCAAGAGAGAGGCTGAACTCGAGGATGTCGGTAAGGTCTTTTCCCCGTGCCCAGAGCAGGGCTTCGTCCACCTTTATTCCGCCTTCCATGATGTCATCGCGGCCGGAGTGGAGGTCCGCTTCGACTGATCTGCCCCCGGAAAAACTTTTATAGAGTTCGGCAACGGTCTGTTCATGGCTCACCTCCGCCTTGGCAAGCTCCAGAAAAAGCCTCTTTGCGTCATCGTCGCGGAGAAACTCATCCAGCCGGACATAAAACAGACGGGAACCGTCCTCAAGCAGCCAGGCCAGATGAGCCAGCTCCTGCGGCGTCACTGCATCATCAAAGTAGGCTGTCCCTGCCTCGGGTGACCCGTGGGCGACCAGACCTTCCCAGGCAGATATCCCTCCCTGCATGGTATAAGCCTTCTCAAATCCGGAGGTGGTCAGAAGCGCCGCAGCCGCACGGCTGCGCATGCCCGATCCTCAGTAGGTTATCGTTGGTTTGCTGCGGTCGATCTTGTTGAGATTCCGGGCAAGGTCGGACATAGGTATCAGCTCTGCTCCCGCAAGATGGCCCCGCTCATATTCCTTTGGCTGGCGCACATCGACCAGGTTATAATCCTCAGGAGATTTTCCCTTCATGAACTTCCTGGCCTCTTCGGCTGTCATCGAAAGAACTGGTTTGAAATAATCACTCAGTCCCATGCAGCTGCCTCCCCGGCCATCCTAATTGCCTGGGACCAGGACCAGGTCGAATACTGCTTTTTGTGAGCCCTGCAGGGGGTAATGCTGGGTGACCAGTGTTTGATGGCCCGGGGCCGAGACCCTGATATGAATATGCGGAGGTCTGCCGGCATAGGGCGGTGGAAAATGACTCCCGAAACTGTATGAACCGGACTTGTCGGATAAGAGCGTTGAGCGGTATCTGTCCAGATACTCCCCGTCCGGCCCGGCCATCCAGAATTCTATCTTTGCCCCTTCGATCGGGTTGCAGTCCTTTGCAGACCTGACGGAGCCTTGAAGCAGATAACCCTTCCCGACGCTGCTGCGGACAGGGGCATCCGGTTTGTAGAAGGGGCCGAGGATGTCGGCAGGCGTAGGGCTGCAGGTTGCAGCATACGCGGGCAAGGCCGTTGTCATACAGAGTAATATCAGCGCGGTATTCACAATCTTCCTCATACTCACAATGATATCCCAAAACAGGCCGTTAATCCATACTGAAAAGCAGCAGGGGCTCAAAAAAATGACCGTACAGAGCTTGCCTGCTACTTCCCATCCATTGGAGCGAACGTTATCTCCTCCCTCCTGAGGACCGGCATGGTGAGCGCCCGGAGGAAATACTCTACATCGTCCTTCAATTCCTCAAGAGTCTGACCTGACGGCCCCATCGGCTCTTCGGAGATGGCTGTTATGGCATCCTTGTCGTTGTAATGGACCTCGTGGATCGTGAATGTCCCGCCGGATTCAATGACCCGATAATCCCAGCTCATTTTTTTCCTCCTCTTCAAATCTTTTTTGAATTTCAGTATACTGATATTATGCTTTATCCCGTGGCAGCATTTCTCAGGAGAGTATCGGTGTCTGTATTATATCTGCGTATAAACCGTCAGTAATCAGGAGGCCACCATGATCGCACAAATAGTCCTGCTTGCCGTTCTGCTGATCGTCCCGTCACTGTCGTATGGAGAAAAAGCAGCCTCCATCGACGAGCTTGTAAAGCGTTATGATTCCACAAGCTGTAAGCAATGCCATGCAGAGATCCATACCCAATGGGAGAGGTCGCATCATCATAAGACCCTTATCGGCACAAAAGGCAGGACCGCCTCGACCTGGGCAGCCTATCTGACGCTGGCGCTTCCGGAAGACAAGGTATTGAAGAAATCAGGGGTAAAGGATATAAAAGATGTGCAGTTCCGCCATATGAAACCCTGCACTGTCTGTCATCTGCCCCAGCTGGAGGATGCCACGGATGAGGTGGCAAATGAGGTGGCAAAGGCGATCGTCAATAATGATACCAAAATCCTTGAGAAGCTGAGCATCAATTGCATCATCTGTCATAACAAAAGGGCCATTGTCCGGCACTTCAGGGACGGCGACCCTGAAAAAGGGGTGATCTACGGGCCCCGGGGAATCGGCGCTCATGGTGACAAGGGTTTCCCGACCGCAAAGAAAAGCAATATCATGACCGACCCTGCCTTCTGCGGACAGTGCCATTCAGGGCCGAACCTGATAGGGTTTGATGAGCCGATGTACTGTGTATCCAACTTCGACAGCTATCTCCACGGGTATGTCCCGCTGGGGAAGACCGAAACCTGTCAGGACTGCCATATGAGGGGAGAGAACCTCGGCCATTCGTTCCCGCCTGTTTACGACGATGAGAAACTTACCGTGGAGAGGCTGAAAAAATGGATAGACCTGGAGGTTTCCACCCTCGGCTATGAATTCAGGCCGACAGTGCAGAGCCTGGTCCCTGGGGTCGTCATAAAGACAAAGGTGACAAGCCGCATCGGTCACCGGTATCCTGACGGCTGCCCGTCGCCAAACAGGGTCACCCTCGACGTGCTGGTCAGGGATGCGGGGGGCAAAGAGCTTTTTAAGGACCAGAAGATATATATGCCCCAATCGGGCAATGGCTACAGCCAGGCAATGGTCTATGGCGCTTTTGCTAAGCTCGGTCTGCTGCGCGATACGAGTCTCCAGCCCTTTATGCCGGCCCAGGAGACCTTTGAGATCAAACTTCCGGAAGAGGTGAGAAAGGTAGTGGCAGAGGTAAAGCTTGTCTTTCGGCATCTGCCGGGAGATGAGGTCGTTATCCATAAAGTGACCAGAGAGGTAAGCCTGGACCGGTAGCAGAAGAAGGGACTACGGACCCTCAGGATGTCTTATCAGTAAAAAAACATAGGCAGCAGACGGTCTGCTGCCCATGCTGTGGCTGACTATGCCTGGTTGGCAGACCCGAGCACTGTCTGGTTCTTATGGATGATCATCTTGGTCAGTTCATCCCGTGCAGGGCCAAGGTATTTTCTCGGGTCAAACTCGGCAGGCTTTTCAGCGAAGACCTTCCGGACGAGGGCAGTCATGGCAAGCCGGCCGTCGCTGTCGATGTTGATCTTGCAGACCGCACTCCGTGCCGCCCTCCTGAGCTGCTCTTCAGGGATGCCGACCGCGTCCTTGAGAGCCCCGCCATGCTTATTGATCATATCGACATATTCCGGCACGACCGATGAGGCCCCATGCAGGACGATCGGGAAGCCGGGGATGCGCCGTTCGATCTCCTCGAGGATGTCGAAACGCAGCGGCGGCGGAACCAGGACGCCCTGGTCGTTGCGCGTGCACTGGGAAGGCTTGAACTTCATTGCGCCGTGGGAGGTCCCGATCGAGATCGCCAGGGAGTCCACGCTCGTTTTTTTGACGAAGTCCTCCACCTCTTCAGGCCGGGTATAGGTTGAATGTTCGGCAGAGACCTCGTCCTCGATGCCGGCGAGGACCCCGAGTTCCCCCTCAACGGTAACGTCATAATCGCGCGCGTATTCGACGACCTGCCGGGTGAGCTTCACGTTTTCGTCATAGGGATGGTGTGAGCCGTCGATCATGACCGAGGAGAAGCCCGAGTCGATGCAGGACTTGCAGAGTTCGAAGGTATCGCCGTGGTCAAGGTGAAGGGCAAATTTGACAGGGGAGCCGGCATCCTTTATCATTGCGACCGCGCCCATGGCGAGAAATCGCAGCAGGGTCTGATTGGCATACTTCCGTGCGCCGCTCGATACCTGCAGGATGAAGGGGGATCTTGATTCCACGCATCCCATGACAATGGCCTGGAGCTGCTCCATATTATTGAAGTTGTACGCCGGGATCGCGTATTTGCCCGCCATGGCCTTTTTGAACATCTCACGTGTGTTGACGAGACCTATGTCCTTGTACGAAACCTTGTCCATCTCAGTCCTCCGGGAATTTGGGATTTAGTAACTTCAGTATTACATGCTATCATCTTGACCGCCCGGACTGCAAGAGCAGAATTTGGCAGTGCATAATACGCTGCTGCAGATGTTTCCGCCGCTGTCACGTATAATAAGGGTATGTGCGAGTTTTGTACGAAACACGGTGACGGCAAGATCTGGTATAAGAATGCCTCCAACTATTCGCAGGACCTGCTGTCCGATCTGAACAGGCGGCGCTATATCGGCAGCTTTTTCGAGGAGACCATCCAAAACGGGTTTGAGACGCTCGGCAGGCTTGAGACCATCGTCCGCAAAAAGGGCCGCCTGCCCGAGCAGGTGAAAAGAGCCATGGCAGAGCGGGCGAAGGCCGAACACTTCGGCCAGGTACTCCCGCTTGAAGAGATCCGTGACCTGGTGATGAGGTCCGCCACGATCGTCCGCATGCCCTGTGCCTGCCGGTGGGCCGCTGACAAAAAAGAACTGCGCTGCTGTTATGGCATCAGTTTCGGCCCTGATCCCTGGTACAAGGGCTGTGATATGAGTTATTTCGGCACGTCCCCGGATGCCGGCCTCGAGGCGCTTTCGCGCGAGGAGGCTGTCGGGCAGATGGAGGAGCTCGAGGCCTATGGCGCAATCCATACGATATGGACCCTGATGACGCCTTTTATCGGCTCGATCTGCAACTGCTCTCTCCGGGATTGTCTTGCCATGAGAACGCTGACCGGGATAGGGGTTGAGACCATGGCGCGGGCTGAATATGTTGCACAGCTGGACGAGGGCCGCTGCTCCGGCTGCGGACTCTGCACTGAACGCTGTCAGTTCAGTGCCATTGACTCTGTCGTGAAAGGCGGCCGGGATATTCCGGTCATCGACCCTGCCCGGTGTTTTGGCTGCGGTCTCTGCCGGCAGACCTGCCCTGTAGAAGCGCTTGCCCTGGTCCCGAGACATTCTTAGTGCCGTTCCCTGCCGCAAGCCCGCACCTTACTGATTAGGATTATTTATTTGTTGATAGATTTTCCTTATTAGTCTAAAATACAGCATCACGACGCGGTAATTGCCCGAAGAAAAAAAGGTCTCCTGAGATCCTGCATATAAAAAGGGCGAGGTAATATGAGGCGCTATACACGGAACGTTCTGACATGGGTGAAGCTTATGTCACCTGTCCTTATCGCTATTCCCTTTTTCTTTGGCCTTGCACTTCTCGCCTTCCTCGGCATTACGCAGCAGAAAAATATCGTTGCTGAGATCTTCCTCCAGAGGTCCACCGGGTACGAAAACAGTTCAAAGATCATGGGCGATATCACCGGCGTCCACCGAAGCATCCTTACAGCCCTTCGCAAGGATGCCGGAGCGCGGCCGGGACAGGAAGGGTCCGGCAGGGTAGCTGCCATTATTGATTTCATTCAGGGGATACTGTCCGGCACCGCTCTCCATGATAATGAGCGCCGGGGATATATGGTGCTCCTCGAAGAGATAAAAGAGTATAAAAAGCTGGCCGAAGCCGCGGAGGAGACTGCACGGAGTGAGGCGGTTGCTGCAGGGCTGAACGAGAGGTACCTGTCGGTGCTTACCCGGCTGCGGGCCCTCCAGAGCACCGAATATATGCTGACCAGGGAGAGCTACGAACTCTCGATGACGTCGTTTGCTGCAGCCCGCTGGACCCTTGTTCTGCTCGTTCTTGTCTCGGTTATCTTCTCTCTCTGGTTCACCCGCCTGATGATGAACAGGAGAATAATCGGGCCGATCAGGCTGATCGAGCAGGCTGCCAGGAAGGTTACAGAGGGTGACCTCTCTTTTGATGTCGGCGCCGGGGGCACCGATGATATAAAGGAGATGGGGGCGCTCCTGAATGAGGCCTTCGCGACCCTCGAAGGTGTCCTGCAGAGGATCAAGGAGTTATCAGACAGGATCCTGCTGGTGGTCGAGCAGGTCGAGGCAGAGTCTGCAAAGGTTCTCAGCGGCGCCGAGGCAGAGGCAGAGGCGACCAGCAGCATATCGAGTTCCGTCAATGAGCTCAATGCAACGGCAGCCGAGATCGCCGACAGTACGGAGGGGTTGACGGCCTCGGCCGGGGAGGCCTCAGCCTCGATCGAGCAGATGGTCTCGAGCATAAAGAGCATCAATGAAAGCCTGCAGGACCTCAACGGTCACGTGGAATCGACGTCCGCCTCAATAGAGCAACTCTCACAATCGATACAGGAGGTTGCCTCACATTCCGAGAACCTGGCAGGCACCTCCGTTGAAACGCTCAATACCATCTCCGAGATCGCAACGACGATCAGGGATGTTGAGGTGAAGGCGAGGGATTCTGCGCGGCTCTCGGCAGAGGTGACGAACGATGCCTCGACCCTTGGCATGGTCTCGATCCATAAGACTATCGAAGGCATCAGGAATATAGCCTCATCAGTCCGGGAGACCTCTGAATGTATCCGTATCCTCGGCAACAGGTCAAAGGAGATCGAGGGCATCCTGAACGTTATCGAGTCGGTCAATGACGAGACGAACCTCCTCTCCCTCAATGCCGCGATCCTGGCTGCAGAGGCGGGCGAGCATGGCAAGGGGTTCGCTGTCGTGGCCGAAGAGATCAAAAATCTCTCGGACAGGACCGAGACCTCCACCAAAGAGATAGAGGCGCTGATTAAGGCAGTCCAGCAGGAGATCGAAAATGCGGAGGAGAAGATGCATAAAGGCATCAACTCGGTGGCGGACGGACTGAGGCTGGCCCGTGAGGGAGAAAACGCCCTGAAGAAGATCCTGAGCAGTTCGCAAAAGGCCTCCGAGATGACCCTGTCGATAAAGCGGACCACTGAGGCGCAGGCGCTTTCAGCCCGCTTCGTAGAGCAGGCAACCCAGAGCATCAGGACCATGATCGAGAGCATAGCAAAAGAGACGGCGGAGCAGTCAAAGGGTGTCGTCCTGATCACTGACGCGGCTGACATGATGAAGAAACTGACACAGCAGGTCAGCAAGGCGACAGGGGAACAGGCCAGGAGCAGCGGGTTGATAGCCCAGATCACGGAATTTGTCTCTGAAAAGAGCAAGCAGATATCCAAATCCCTGCTGGAACATAAGAAAGGCTCACAAAACATACTCAGCAGTGTCGAGGCGGTAAAGGACATCCCTGAAGAGAACAAGAAGCTTGCCTTCAGGATCAGCAAGACCCTCTGGAACCTCCAGAAGGACGCCGAACTCCTGAAGGCCGAGATGGAGCGGTTCAAATTCTCGGCAAAAAAAGGGCAGTCGCTGCGGCTCGGCGTTGTCCCGCTCAAGGAACCGTCGGTCATGTTCAGGAAGTTCATGCCTTTTGCCGTTTATCTCACCGAAAGACTAGGCAGGAAGGTGGACCTCAAGGTCGCGATCGATATGGAGAGCGCGGTGAAGGATATCGGCCAGGATGAGACACAGATATGCGCCATGGGCCCTGCAAACTATATCGAGGCCAATATGAAATACGGGGTGACCGTGATAGCCAAGGCACTGAGGAAAGGCAGGCCGTTCCATCATGCTGCTGTCGTGGTCAGGGAAAAATCGGACATGCTGGCGCTGAGGGACCTGAAAGGAAAGAGGCTGGCGCTGGGCAGCTCCGGTTCCTCGACCGGCCATATCATGCCGCTTGCGACGTTGAAGGATGCAGGCATATCAGTCCGTGATCTTCAGTATTTCGACTTTCTCGGGCATCATGAAAAAATAGCGCGGGCCGTGCTTGAGGGCGATTTTGATGCCGGGGTGCTCATCGATGAAGTGGCAGAGTCCTATATCCCCAAGGGCCTGAGGGTCCTGGCCCTTTCTATAGACATACCGGAATTCAATATCTGCTGTAACCCCTCGGTGGACAGGCAGACCAGAAAGACGATCCTGGAAGCGCTTACCGCCCTGAACATCTCAAGCCCCGCTGAGGCAGAGATACTTAAATCCCTCGGCAAGGACTGCACCGGCTTTGTGCCGGCCTATGACGAGGAATATGCGGTCTTTAAGGAAAAGACCCTCGCCATAGAGGCGGAGATCAGTACGGCACAGAGCCGCAGTCCCCAAAAGCGGTCCTGAGGAGGACCGGGGGAACTTCACTGCCCCGGGACCTGGCCCGGTATTGTTTTTTTCAGGCAGCCGCCTTTATAGTAATTACGTTCAAAATCTAATCATATCCCAGGGGGTAGTTGTGGCAGTTCATGTGAAGAATCCGATAGTAGAGCTCGATGGAGATGAGATGACCAGGATCATCTGGCATTCGATCAGGGAAAAACTGATCAAGCCGTTCCTGGACCTGGAATTAAAATATTTTGACCTTGGCATGAAGCACCGGGACGATACAGACGACCGGGTGACGGTCGAGGCGGCAGAGGCGATCAAGGAGTTCGGCGTCGGGGTGAAGTGTGCGACGATCACCCCCAACGCAGCCAGGGTTAAAGAATATGATCTCAAGCAGCAGTGGAAGAGCCCCAACGGGACGATCCGCTCCATCCTCGACGGGACGGTCTTCAGAAAACCGATCATTATAAAGAACATCCCCCCGGCAGTGGCAACATGGAAGAAGCCGATCATCATCGGCCGTCATGCCTATGGCGATATTTATAAGAACAGCGAACTGGTCGTTGATTCGGCCGGGACAGCCGAGATCGTCTTCACCCCCGCCTCCGGGGGTGAAAAGAAGGTGGTCAGGATCCATGACTTCAAGGGCCCCGGTGTTGTCATGGGGATGCATAACACCGAGAATTCCATCAGGAGCTTTGCGCAGGCCTGCATCAACTATGCGGTGAGTGAGAAGATCGATATCTGGTTCGGCGCGAAGGACACGATATCGAAGCAGTATCACGGCTTCTTCCGGGACATCTTTGCCGGGGAGATCAAAAAGGCAGAAGGCCAGTTGCAGGAGGCAGGTATCCAGTACCGCTTTATGCTGATAGACGATGCGGTCGCCCAGGTGATGAAATCGTCCGGCGGCATGCTCTGGGCCTGTATGAACTATGATGGTGACGTGATGTCCGATATGGTCGCCTCAGGCTTCGGCAGCCTCGGACTGATGACCTCGGTGCTTGTCTCACCGGACGGGAAATTCGAGTATGAGGCTGCCCACGGGACGGTCATGAGGCATTACTATGAACACCTCAAGGGCAACCCTACCTCGACAAATTCAGTTGCCTCGATCTTTGCCTGGACCGGGGCGATCGCAAAGCGCGGGGAGCTCGACCATACCCCCGAGGTCGTCAGCTTCGCACAGACCCTCGAAAGAACGGTCATCGAAACGGTCGAAAGCGGTATTATGACCAAGGACCTGATGCTGATCGCCGCTCCGAAGGTTGACCGGTATGCCCTGACAGAAGAGTTCATCGATGTCGTCGCCGGACGGCTGGCAAAGGCGGTTGCGTAAGGGCTATTCCTTTTTACCCCTGATCCACCAGTCGCTCTTGTCCGAAAACCACCAGAGGGACGAGTCGGTCTCGAGGACCGTTGCCGCCAGCTCCCGCGCAACATCGGTCTTAAGCCTCTTGAGGGCGAATTCAAGCCACTCGTCGGCATAGGCGTTGCCGAGGTCCTTGCATTCTTTCAGCGCCAGGATCATCTCGAGCTGGTCAGCGTCATAGGCCAGTTGTGCCTCTATGGTCCTGCCCTCGAGGAATTCAAAGAGCGTGGCCCTGATGTCCTCACCGAAAGGCAGGGTGTCGGCCAGGTCATTGATCGCCTTCTTCTCATCCGCCTTGACATACTTTTTGTTGACGTAGTTCAGGTCGCCGGTCCGGGCCTCCGGGAGATCATGGAACAGGCACATCCTCAGAAGCTTGTCCGAATCCACATCCTTGACGAGATGCCCGAGGGTATACCCGATGCAGACGGTCCTGAAGATATGCTCTGCCACAGACTCCGCGCCTGAGCCAAGGAACTGGAATCCCGACCGGGGCGTGCGCTTGAGCATCCCCGCCTCGAAGAGAAAATTAGCTATTCTTTTCATAGTGATCCTTTTGATATATGGCTGTATGCGGTCTGCCGAGTACCTGAGACTGCCCATTGATATGCCTACATGATAACAGATATTCTCCCGAGTCTCAAAAAACTATTCCGGCGCCGGGAGGTCTTCAGTAAATGCGGCGTCCTCTTCCCCTGAGTCCATAACCCGGAATATGAAATAAAAAAAGGCGGGAGCCTGTAACACAGGCACCCGCCTCAATAAATCAATGCTCTGTCTCTACCCGGTCTTTTTGTACTAGCTTGCCAAGGCGGAGAGTATGGTCGCGGAAAGCTTAAATGAGCCTTTTTCCTCTTCCTTGACCATCTTGTAGAAATCACACTCCATGCAGTTGCTGAGCTTGCTGCCAAAGCTTCCCTGTGTCCTGCCGCCGCATTTTGTGTGGGGGATGGTCCAGCAGGCCCTGCCCCCGTTTATTCCATCATGTATGCCGTGCAGTTTGGTTTCCTTACAGACAGGACAGGCATCATCCCCCAGCGCAGTTGTACATCTCTCGCAGGATTTCACTTCCCAGCAATTTTTTTTCAAGACCTGATCTCTCCCATAGCGTATTTGAGTACCAACGAAAACTTCGTTGCAGATATATGCGCTTTTATTATAAGTGAATCACTTTTCCCGGGGCAAATGAATTAATCTTATTATATCATATATTTTCTTTATATAATGCTTTCCCCTGGCCTATGAGTTTGTGATGTCTGAATATGCAGGGTCCTGGCTTTAAGCGTCAGACATTTTTGACAAGGAGCAGAATCTCTGATATGTTGTAACTATACGTATCATGCGGCATCAACAAAATAATCCAAAGTCTGACATATGCAAGGAGGAAGTATGATGGACTCAAGGATACAACAGTTTACGGTTGCGATTCTGTTCGTAACCGCGATATTCGGCATAGGACCCGATCTGGCGTCTGCTGAGGTCAGGTTCGGTTTACTGCCCCGTCTGACCGCAGTCGAGATGTTTGCAATGTTCAAACCCCTTGAGGAGTATCTCACCAAGGAGGTAGGAGAAAAGGTGAACATCGTAACGGCGAAAGATTTTGCCGCCTATAAAGAGATGGTGACATCCGGGCAGGTCGATATCGGATTTGCAAATCCGCTTATCTATGTTGAGCTGAAAAAAAACATGGACCTGCTGCCCCTTGCGTTGGCATCGGAATTGAAAGCGGGTACCAAATTCCGCGGGATCATCATTGCGAGGAAGGACAGCCCCATCAACAGCCTGCAGGACCTGAAGGGTAAAAAGCTGATATTTGTTGATAAGGATTCTGCTGCAGGGTATATCTTTCAGGTCCTCCTGCTCAGCAAAGCCGGAATGGATGTCCATAAAGATTTTGTTACCCTGCCCTTCGCAAAGAAACATGACAATGTCACTATTGCCGTGGTCAATGGCACAGCCGATGCCGGCGGCATTCGTGAGGATGACCTCGAGAAGATGAAGGGGAAGGTCGATATTTCGAAAATAAAGATAGTCGGCCATACCGAATATTTCCCTAATTGGCCTGTTTTTGCAACTCCCCGGCTGAACAGGGACACGGCGATGAAGATACAGGCAGCCCTGCTCAAGCTGAAGCCCAAGGACCCGCAGTCCGAAAAGATCCTGGGGAGCGCCAAGCTTGACGGTTTTACGACGGTAAGAGATAAAGACTATGATGAACTGCGGAAGGCTGCAAAACTGGTGGGTGCGTATTAGGGCCCGGAAAAGACCACTGCAGGAGTGATGGACCTTGAAACGGTTGTCCGAAGATGAGCTGAGAAAAGCCCCGGACTATGCAGAGCTGAAATGGTATAACGGCATCCCGGTGATCGTCAGCGCGCTAGGGGAGACCTGGAAGAGGGTGGCGGCTACGGAGGAGTACTCGCCCTACTTCGTCGTTTCTGATGACGACGACGGGGATGATTTCTACGGCACCTATTCTGACGCTGAATCGATCGAGCCGAGCGAGTGACGCGCTGCCTATTCAGTGTTCTTCGTGATCAGTCGTGTGCCGGCGATATAATAATTGCCGAGATTCCTGATCCATAGGACAACGCCGTGGCTGGACTCGCGGACCTGGTGTTTGAATTCAAGTACATATCCCGTTTTGAGCGGATACCGAGTGATAAGGCAGAGGCCGTTCCTAGATATGTTGATGGCCTTCCCTGTCAGGTCAAGAAACTTCAGTCTCCCGTCTTTCAACACAACCACGGTATAGCTGATAAGGGCATGGAAGGGTTTTCTGTCAGAACTTCTGTCAGAAGCCACAGCACCTCCTGCATTTTCTGTTTTGCTATCCCTGAAGAAAAATGATCAAGAACAGATCGGCTTAGTATCAGTATAAGCCCGGCTGCCGCCTGAGTCCACTTAAATATAGTTAATGAAATCCGGCATGAACAGCCTCTAACCATCGTGCATTATTCATGGCGGTACATCCTGCCGCAACAATGATACCCGCCGTTTTTCCTGCCTGCATTTTTTGATTGTACCTCATATTTTATAACTGCTATGATAACACCATGTCTCAGGGCTATCTTCCATGAGTTTTAAGAAAAGTCTGGAATTCAAAGTGCTCAGCGTCGTGGGGACGATACTCGTTGCCGGTGTTATTATCGCCTCTGTCATGTCTGTTTCGATCCAGAAAGAAACCCTCTACCGCGTCACCGAATTCAGCACGGAAAAGACGGCGGACGTCATCTTTCAGAACATAGAGACGACCATGATCGATGGCAAGGCCGATATCACAAAGAAGATCGTCGATAAGCTCAGCCGGATCAGGGGCATCGAGGAGATAACCGTTCTCAACGACGAGGGGCGCGAGGCATTTAAGCAGGACGCACCTGCCCGCGAAACCGCTGCCATGGCCGAACTGAAGTCCGGGAAGGAGCGGCTGGTCACGAGGGAAGGGGTCCGGCTGACCATGTATATGCCTTTGAAGAATACAGAGTCCTGTTTCTCCTGTCATGGGCAGGAAAAAAAGGTGCTTGGGGCGGTAAAGGTCGCCGTCACCATTGAGAAGGAATACCGGAAGGCGATGTCCCTTATAGCTCTGGTCATTGCCATCACGATCATCGCATCACTTGGCTTCAGTCTCCTGCTCTGGATCATGCTCAGAAAGATGGTCATCTCCCCGGTCAAATCCATCGCTGCCGCCGCTGCCACCATCGCTGAAGGTGACCTCTCCTTTAATGTGACAGCTCAGGGAGACGATGAAATAGGAAGGCTCAGCTCAGACCTTAAGGAGTCTTTTTCGGCCCTGGAGACCGTCCTCCAGCGGATCAAGGAGCTCTCTGCCAGGATCATGACGGTAGTGGAAGAGGTGGAACAGGAGGCGGTCAGGGTCATGAAGGGGGCCGAGGCCGAGGCCGAGGCTACCAGCAACATATCGAGTTCCGTTGCTGAGCTCACTGTGACCACGACCGAGATCGCATTCAACACAGACGACCTGGCCGCTTCGGCGGGGAATGCCTCAGCCTCGATTGACGAGATGGTTTCGAGCATCAGGCATATCAACGAGAGCATTCAGGAACTCGACGGGATCGTGGATTCGACATCCGCTTCCATAGGACAGCTTTCCTCAACGATCAAAGAGGTTGCGGACAGTTCGGCAGAACTTTCCGTCGCCTCGGATGAGACCCTTGCCGCGATCAGTGAAATAGCAGCCGCGATAAGGGAGGTCGAAGCCAGCGCAAAGGATTCCGCGGCCCTGTCTGAACAGGTGGCAAGCGACGCCTCGACCCTGGGCATGGCCTCGATCGCCAAGACCGTTGAAGGAATGAAAGAGATTGAGTCGTCCGTTCAGAACACGGCCCAGTGCATAAGCGCGCTGGGAAACAGGTCCAAGGAGATCGAGAAGATACTGGGTGTCATCCAATCGGTGAACGATGAGACTGGCCTGCTCTCCCTCAATGCCGCAATACTGGCGTCCAAGGCCGGGGAGCACGGCAGGGGGTTCGCTATTGTCGCCTCGGAGATGAAGGACCTCTCGCAGAGGACGGAAACTTCCACGGGGGATATAGCGGCCCTTATCCGGGCGGTCCAGAATGAGGTGGTAAACGCTGAACGTGCTATGAACAAAGGCGTCCGTGCTGTTGAAACGGGCCTTGTGCTGACGCAGGAGGCCTACGAGGCATTGAGCAACGTCCTTGGCAGTTCCCGGAAAGCCTCTGAGATGACCCTCTCGATAAAACGCTCAACGACGGAGCAGGCGAAGGCCGCCGGACAGGTGATGGAGGCTACTGAGCGCGTGAAGAAGATGATAGAGACCATTGCCGGCGCTACCCGGGATCAGGCGAAGGGCATCGAGGTCATCTCTGCGGCGGCTGAGAGGATGAAAAAACTCTCCTTTGAGGTGAGCAAGGCAACAGCAGAGCAGGCGACAAGCAGCGGGCAGATCGCTGAGGCAACTGAAACCGTCTCGGAGAAGAGCCGCCAGATATCAAGGTCCCTGAGTGAGCAGAAGACGGGCGCCGACAGCATTCTGACCAGCATCGAGGAGGTCAAGGACATACCCGTCGCAAACAAGAACCTGGCCTCAAGGATAAGCGCCACGATATGGAACCTCCAGAAAGATGCAGTGCTTCTTAAGGCCGAGTTGGAGCGGTTCAGGTTCTCTGAAAAGGGCAGTCAGTCGCTGCGGCTCGGGGTGGTTCCCCTGCAGGACCCCTCTGTCATGTTCAGGAAATTCAGCCCTCTGGCCAAATACCTCAGCGGGAAAATAGGGAAAAAGGTGGACCTCAGGGTCGCCATTGATATGGAAAGCGCGGAGAAAGACCTGGGGGAGAACACGACTCAGTTCTGCGCCATGGGCCCGGCAAACTATGTGAATGCCAACCTGAAATACGGGGTCAGGGTGGTTGCAAGGGCCTTGCGAAAAGGCAAGCCCTTCCACCGCGCCGCTATCGTTGCAAAGGAAGACTCCGGACTGCAGACCCTCAAGGACCTGAAGGGCAAGACCTTTGCCTTTATGAAGAAGGGTTCCGCAACCGGGCATATCATGCCGCTGGCTTCGCTCAAAGAGGCAGGGATCGGCATGGGCGACCTCAGCCGCCACGCATTCCTCGGGGCCAATGAGAAGATCATCTCAGCGATCCTCTCCGGTCAGTTTGATGCCGGGGCACTGACCGAGGAAGCCGCAGTGGACTGCGCAGGGAAAGGGCTGACGGTCCTCAGGTTCTCTGCCGAAATACCGGAGTTCAATATCTGCTGCAATTCCTCTCTCGATGCCGGGACCGTTGACGCGATCAGGGACGCCCTGCTGTCCCTCGACCTCAGCAGAAAGGAAGACTCCGAGGTCCTGCTGTCGCTGGGAAGGGATTGTACCGGGTTTGTCAGGGCCGCTGAAAGTGACTACGTTGACTTCAGGAGGATACTGATGAGCATTGATGCGGAGCACGGATCGTAGCTATTGCCGTGCCCCAGGATTCAGCCCCGAGGTCCCCGCGGTTCTCCTGTCAGCTCCTCCACGAACCTTTCCAGGAGATAGGCAAGGTATTCTATGTCTATATGATCTTCCGCGCCGCTGTCGAACAATATCCTGCAATCAGGGGCAAATTCATCATCGGCCTGCCAGCATGAAAGATAAAGCGGAACGCGGGGAAGAAGGTCAAAACAGGCGGTATAATCAGCCCGGGTCCTGCCTTCAATAGCGGTCCCTCCCATCTCAGCACAGCGCAGCATGAGCCGTTCAAGGTCGTTCCCGAAGGTCTCCGTGATCTTCTTCTCCGCACTGGCCTGGAAGGCCTTGACGTGGGAGGCGGTGTGCGGGAAATTGCCGAGGCTGCACCATTCACCCGTTAGCGGCTTTCTCCCCTGCCTGCGGACATAGTCGTAGATAATGATCTTTGTCCATGCATCACGGCAGTATGTATTATCCAGGAACAGACCGTCCTTACGCATCTCGTAATGCCGGGTAAGCATTGTCAGTTTTATGACCTCTCTGCCGTCACGGGAGAGGTATTCGCCCCCCACGGCCTCTGCAGCCCCTCTGAATTCTATCTTTACCGCTTCTCTTTCAAGGTCATTGCTCACCTGCCCGTAACTGCTGAAGGCCGATGCCGTCTGCTGAGATTCGGCTTCTCCGGAGGTTTCGCTTTCTGCAAAAGGGCAATCTTCCAGACGTGCCAGTGATTTTTTCACCTTCAGGGCAAAGGCCATGCAGGTTGCCTCTCCGCACCTGCCGCAGTTCGTACCCGGAAGTTTCCTGTATATGGTCAACATCCGAGAACCCGTGTCACGAAAACCTGTCCCTGATCAGCGTCATCGGTCTTTCATAAGACTTGTAAAGAGCTGTTGAACAGAGAATCGAAAGGATCCAGAACAGGAGATAATGGATATGATAAGTGCCCATTACCGGGGGGGTCATCCAGAGAAACATGAGTATGGTCGAGTTGTGGAGAAGATAGGCAGAGTACGAGATGATGCTCAGATGGGAGACAGCACTGGCGAGAGGTCCCGGACGTCCTTTTTTTACATTATTAACTGCAGGCAGCAGGCAGGCCATCCCGAAGCTATTGAATGAGTAGAGGAAAGTCTTTGTAAAGAAGTCCTTTTTGTCCTCAATGATGTTGCCGACAAGATAGCCTGAACATAATACTATCAGCACCGTGCCCAAATAAAACAGGGGCCGCCGATATCTCTCTTCAAGGGAGCGATAGTAGTAGTAAACATAGGCGAACAATACTCCGTACATAATTGAATCTATTCTGAACATCACGATCCCGCCGAGATTCGAAATCTCAGGCAGGTTGGCCAGACTGGCAGCGACCCTTAAGAATAAGCCTGCAGCAAGATAAAACAGAATTACCACCAGGAAGGTGACCCGCTTGCTGAGTTGCCTCGGGAGAAGCCAGCTGCATGCAATAATGCTGACCGGGAGCAGAAGATAAAACCATTCCTCAACCGCCAGTGTCCAGGCCTCATAAAAAAAAGGGGGGTGGTCCATAAAGAGATTCTGGCTGAAGATAAGAAATCTGGAGTAAGATTGCGGGATACTCCCGTTCAGGACATAAAGAAGTACAAATTGACTGGCCAGTATCAGATAGTAGTTGGGGAGAGTTCTGAACCATCTCCTGATCCAGAAGGACTTCGCAGTGGCCAGAGTAAAACCGCTCTTCGAGTCCATTGTCCTTATGATGATCTGGCCGACCAGAAACCCGCTTAATACAAAAAACAATTCTACTCCGAGAAACCCCAGAAGATGAAAGAGTACCTTCGAGAGTGCCTTCGGCAGAGAAGGGAGCAGCACAAGGCTGTGGGCAAAAAGGACGAGAAAAATGGCCAGGGCCCTGAGCATGTCAAGCCCGAAGATCCTCTTTGAATAATCGACCTTAATTGAGAAAATATTCTGTATGCTGTTGCCCCTTAACATAACCACGGGATAGATTCCGAATTTATAATAAAATAGCCTGCTATCTCAACCCCGGCAGGAGCACGGTCAGTCCGCCGGTGATGAACTCGACGGCAATGGCTGCCAGCAGCAGGCCCATCAGGCGGGTTGCGATATTGATCGACGTTTTGCTCATGACGCTTCTCAGAGGACTGGCGATGCTGAGGGAGACCCAGGTCAGTGCAGCCACCAGGGCGCTGCTGATAATGAGCAGGGTAAGATGCAGAACATGGGGCGACGCGTCCGCATATATGATTATGGTCGATATGGCACCCGGTCCTGCCAGCAGCGGCATGGCGATCGGGACCACGGCGATACTTCCCTTCTCTTCTGCCTCAGCCTCCTCTTCGGGGGTCTGCTTTGTCTGCGCGTATTTTGCCTGCATCATCGAGATCGCCATGAGCAGAAGCAGAATGCCCCCTCCTACCTTGAATGAGGCGATACTGATACCGAAAAAATCAAGCAGCGGCTTGCCGAGCAGCGCGGCCACGGTCAGGATCACGACGACAGTCATGCTTGCGGTGTTGATGACGCGTTTGCGGTCCCCTGACGCCATAGAGCCTGTCATGCTGATAAAGATCGGGATCGCCCCGAGAGGGTTCACGATCGCAAGAAGCGTGGTGAATATTTTGACGTAGGCTGTCCATTCAAGCATGGCTATGCCTTGGTGTCAGTCTGATAATTGTTGCCTGACTGAAGAGATATGACCTGCATGTTTTATACTCACATATGTGCTGCGGAATTACAAGAGCAGGTTGATCGTGCCGGCTTCAGACCGAAAGAAGGACCAAGAGAGGCCCTATCTCATCCAAGACGAGAAGTGCTGAAATAACAATTGTAAAAGGTGTAGTCCTGACCTTTGGTCTTTGTCGAGCGGTTATTTTTTCTTAAGATTGTAGGTTTTCAGGTTAATGCCGGCTTTTTTTGCCAACTCAAAGACATTTTTATAGTCTTCATGCACGTCTGCAGCAGCATATCCTGTTATATCCAGGTTCTTCAGAATGGCCCTGCCTTCGGTGTCCCCATGCATTTCAAGCAGGGTCTTCCTGACAGCGCTCCGGATATCAGGGGGTACGGACTTTCCCAGAAACAGGCCGTGAGAAGGGAATTCCGGAGATTCATCAATAATTTTCAGTTCTTTCTCGATACGCGGATTGGCAGCTTGCAATGAAGAATAAACCGTGCTCTTTGCCACCCCGACATCGACCCGCCCGTTAAGCACTGCAATAATTGCAGCATCATGGCTGCCGGCAAAATAGTGCTCGCTGAAAAATGTGGAGATATTGGTTATTCCATGACGTCCGAGATAGGCCAGCGGGTAAATATATCCGCAGGAAGACCCTTTATCAATGAAAACCATGGACTTTCCCTTCATGTCGGCCGCATTATTGATCCTGCTGTCCTTTCTCACAAAGATATGCCCGTGATAGGTAGTCTTCCCCCCGATGGAAATAGACCGCACCAGTGCTTCGGCGCCAAGCCTTTCATGGGCAACGGCACCTGACAGGGATCCAAAAAAGGCACCGTCGATGCCTCCTGACAGCATAGTGTTTATAACACTGCCGTAATCGCTCAGGACCAATATGCTGACCTTTATGCCGGTCTTGCTGTTTATATAGTGAGCCAATGCATTATATTTCTGATTTTGCCTGAAGATATTTTGCTCGGGGATAATACCGATCCGAAGCTCGGAGGCCTTAATCTCAGGATATGAAAAAGCAGGATTGCAAAGACTTGAAGCTATGAATAGAACAGCAATTATGAACGTGCGCCGGAGCAATGACATTTATTATCCTTAACTGATACGCGGATTGTGCAGAGCAACATTTACGTCTTCTTCATGGTGTGCTCTTCGGTTTGTCAAGTGTATTTATTATATGCAGCTCTATATAAATTATAATACACGGAAGCCGAGGATTTGTACAGACGTATGTTTTGGCGGGAAGCGATTTTTAAAAAAAAGAATTGCTGTGGCGAAATTGAAGCATCCATGGATCATCTCCCCGTAAAGGGGGGGGCAAAGTTAAGCTGGGCTCCGGCCCGGCAGGACAAGCACTGGGCCGGAGGATTCCTTGAGGAATCCTGTCCCGGCGACCTGGGTCACAAGGCTAGGTTCTCAGCTTAGACAGTATGGTGGCTGAAAGCTGATACGAACCTTTTTCCTCTTCTTTTACCAGCTTATAAAAATCGCACTCCATACAGATACGGAGCTCCTTGGCGAAATCTCCGTGACCGCTGCCCCCGCATTTTGTGTGGGGAACGGTCCAGCAGGCCCTGCCCCCGTTGATGCCGTCATGCGTCCCGTGTAATTTCGTCTCTTTGCAGACAGGACAGGCGTTGCTCCCGGAGACCGATCCGCATCTCCCGCAGGATTTTACTTCCCAGCAATTTGCTTTCATGGTTCGATCCCCCCGGAAAGAAGTTACTGACTCTGAATCCATAATAATCAGTATATCTACTAATTATAATTTTAGGAAAATGAATTATTTTTATTGATCCATTAGTGCATTTTATGTTTTTCCTCTGTTTCGAGGGGGTGACATGAGCGAAGTCGAAAGGCTGCTTAAAGCACCAACTGCTGGTCGACAAAAGGCGGAAGACTTTATTTACAAGTCTTCCGCCTTTGTATTTTGGTGGCGGTGCAGGGAGTTGAACCCCGGACACTGCGAATATGAGTCGCATGCTCTACCAACTGAGCTACACCGCCTTCATGAAGAGGCACGAATAAGAAATGAAATTATAACAAAAAAGGGTCTTCTAATAAAAGAGGCTGAACCTGCGGGTGCGGACATTGATCAGGACGCCCATGGAGATGAAGTTTGAAAGCAGCGCCGTGCCCCCATAGCTCATGAACGGCAGAGGGATGCCGACGACCGGCATCATCCCGAGGGTCATCCCGATATTGACGAAGAAATAGATGCTGAACATAAAGGTTATCCCGAGCGCAAGTGTCCGTCCGAAGACGTCCTTCGCCTTGCGGGCCGTGTCCAGCCCCCGCAGGATCAGGATGAGATACAGTGACAGCAGGAACAGCGTCCCCATGGCCCCCCACTCTTCGGCAAAGGCAGAGAATATGAAGTCGGTATGTCTTTCAGGAAGGAACCTGAAGGGTCCCTGGGTGCCGTTGAGGTACCCCTTGCCGAAAAACCCGCCCGACCCCACGGCCACTTTTGACTGGTTTATCTGATAGCCTATGCCTGAAGGGTCTGCCTCGGGATCGACAAAGGCGATCAGCCGGTTCTTCTGGTAGCCCTTGAGCCCGCTCCAGACAATATTTCCGACAAAGGGAAGTGAGACCAGCGAGGCAATAAGAAGAAAGACCAGCGCTTTTTTCTGAAGTCCGCGCGCCAGCACCATGAAAAAGAATATGAGCAGGATGACCACGCCTGTCCCGAGGTCAGGCTGCTTGAAGAGAAGGATGAACGGGACAAAGACAATGACAAGGAATATCCTCAGCAGCTGGATCAGGTCAATTTCCCCGCTAACCAGGCTGAGATACTGGGCGACCATGATGATGAACATGAGCTTGAAGAACTCGGACGGCTGAAAGGCGATCGGGCCGAGGTTGATCCACCTTTGGGCGCCCATGCCGGTCTTTCCGGATATCATGACGATCAGGAGGAGCAGTATCCCGGCGAGATACAGATGGACCGAGATCCTGCTGAGCCAGATATAGTCGAAGCTGAGGAAGGCTGTCATGCCGGCTATCCCGATGAACATCCAGATGATCTGCTTGATATACAGCGGCGACTGGGCCGCCTCCGACGGCTGCCTCGTCGCGCTGAAGATCGTCATGATCCCGATCAGGGTAATCGCGAGGACGGTCGCAAAGGAGAGCCAGTCAAAGTTCTGCAGCAGCCGCCGGTCAATTCTGAACATTGATCAACTCCTTCTTCTTATCGTCCGGAAGCAGGTAGGCCTCGATAGCCTTCTTCGCTATCGGAGCTGCCGCGCTGCCGCCATGGCCGCCATGCTCGACCATGACCGATACGGCGATTGCCGGTTTTTCAACCGGTGCAAAGGCAACAAACCAGGCATGGTCCCTGAATTTCTCCGCGAGGAACTTGGAGTCTTTCCGAATGCTGACGACCTGCGCCGTGCCTGTTTTGCCGCCGACGGTCGCCAGCGCTGATCGAGCAGCGCCGCCGGTCCCGCCGGGTTCGTTGACGACGCCGGCAAGATGTCTTTTTATTTCATCAAGGGTGGAGGGCCTGACACCGGCCTCACTGAGGAGTGCGGGGGCCGCATCCCTGAGAAGGGTTGGCTGCAATACCCTGCCGCCATTAGATACAGCCTGCATCATGACCGCCATCTGGAGCGGGGTTGCCGCCACATAGCCCTGCCCGATCGCATTGACGAAGGTCTCCCCGAGGAACCAGGGTGATTTTTTCTTTTCTGCCTTCCATTGGGTATCCGGAATGAGCCCTTTCTTCTCATTTCCCAGCATAATGCCGGTCTCTTTGCCCAGCCCTAAGCGTGTCGCATAATCATGGATCCGGTCGATGCCAAGCCGCTTGCCGGCCTCGTAAAAATAGACGTCACACGACTCGACGAGCGCCCGGTGGAGCATGACCGTATTATGTCCTCCCTTTTTCCAGCAGCCGAAGTGCCATTTTCCGAAACTGATCCCGCCCCTGCAGGTGACCGCTGTCTCATCGCTGAGGGTCCCTTCTTCAAGGCCGGCTATCGCCGTTATGATCTTAAAGGTGGACCCCGGCGGGTACTGGCTCTGGACCGCCCTGTTGAGCATCGGGAGCTTCTTATCCAGCATGAGACCGGACCATTCATCAGAGGTTATGCCCTTTGCAAATTTATTCGGATCAAAGGAAGGGGCGCTTGCAAGTCCGAGGACCTCGCCGGTATCGACCTTGAGCGCGACCATAGCTCCGGCCCTGCCTTCAAAGGCCTTTTCCACCTCCTTCTGGAGTGCGATATCGATGCTGAGGGTGAGGTCCTGCCCTTTTACCGGTGTGGTCTCCTTCAGAAGCCTGATCTCCCTGCCGAAGGCATCCACTTCGATGATCCTCTGCCCGGCAGTCCCTCTGAGCGACTGGTCATATATCTTCTCAACCCCCCACTGTCCGATAAAGGCCGCTGGGGGGACGTCCCTGAACGCAGGGTTCTGTGACTGTTCCGGGCTCAGCCTGCCAAGGTAGCCGATGACATGCGCGCCGACACTCCCGTATATGTACTGCCTGCTGACCTCGATCTCGATGATAAGGCCGGGGAAGTCTGAACGTCTTGCCTCGATAAAGCTGACCTCGTTAAACGAGAGGCCCTCCTTCAGTCTGACCGGGGTGAACGGACTCTGCCCTTTCCTGTTGATCTTCCTGGAAAGCTCCTCCTCGGAAAGCTTCAGGAGTTTTGCCAGCATCGGGACATTCCGGAAATCGAATTCCTCGGGGATGAGCGAGGCACAGAAATAGGAGGTGTTCTTGACCAGGGGCACGTTATTGCGGTCAAAGATTATACCCCGGGGCGCAGGCACCCCGAAGACACGGAGCCGGTTAGACTCAGAGATCTTTCTGAGCTCGGCCCCCTGCAGGATCTGCAGCTGCCAGAGCCGCATGATAACGACCAGGAAGCCAATGATGATCACAATCATTGCGATCCTGATCCTTTCAGCCGTTGTCTGTTCAGTCAGCATTCTTTGAAACCAGGAAGATCCCTGCCGGGGCGTTTATGAGGGCCTGCATGACCGAGGTGTACACAACAGTCGAAAAAAGGGCGGGCACTTTATCAAAGATGGACTTCGCCGCAAAAACGATAATATTGTCCGCCACGGTCAGGGTAGCCACGGCAATGACCCCGAGCAGCGCTGTCCAGCGGAAAAGTGCGCCCGAAACCAGAAATGCGGACGTATACCCGATGATCGCATGCGACATGAGATGCGGCCCGATAAGCGAATACGACAGACTGTCCTCGAAAAAGCCTATCAGGATGCCCGCCAGCAGGCCCCTGGTCTCACCATGTCTGAGTCCCGCATAATAGACAGGGAGGATCGTAAAGTTCGGCGCTACGCCAAGGACAGAGAGCTTTCCCTGGAGCAGGAAACAACAAAAGGTTGCGGCTATCCAGAGGAGATATCTCATCGGATGACGAGGACTTCCTCTATGCGTGAGGAGTCCTGAAAAGGGGTGAGCTCGATATACTGAAAGTTCCCGCCAAGGCCTTTATTGTCGACCTTGGAGACATAGCCAACCGGGACACCGGGAACGAACAGTGAGTCGAGGCCGGAGGTTGCGATGACATCCCCTGTCTTGATCTCTTCTTCATAGGGCACATACTTCAGCATGCAGGTCCTTGTCCCTGTCCCGGCCAGGACACCTTCTTTTCTCGTCTCCCGGACCCTGACCGCTGCGGAAAAGTTGATGTCACTGAGCAGCAGCATTCTCGAAAAAGAGTCTGTAACGCTGATGATCTTCCCCGCGAGGCCCATAGGGGTGATGACCGTCATGTCCTTTGCAACGCCGTCCTTAAGGCCTTTGTCGAGGACCAGGGTATGTTCCCAGTGGCCGGTGCCCCTGGCTACCACCCGTGCCGCAGCCACCGTGGTCTTGCTGCTCTCCTGAAGTTTGAGCAGTTCCTTTAACCGCTTGTTCTCAAGGACCGCATCCAGATAGCGATCCCTTTCCAGAAGCAGTTCATCGACACGCTGCCGCAGTCGCGTATTTTCTTCTTCACGCAGGGCGAGGCGTTTGAACGGTTGCGATAGTGATCCGGTGAGGGAGGCAATGGTCTTGTGGGCAGAGTCAAGGAGCGAGCTGATCTGAGCCGGAGAGCCGAAATGGCCCTTCTTGCTCTGGTAGGTCATCAGGATGAAAGAGATTATGACAACAATGGGAAGAAGGGCCTTTTTGCGCGACATTCTTAATTCATGGCAATTCTTCTGAGCAGCTCCAGCTCATCCAGCATTTTGCCAACACCCATAACAACTGCCGTCAGAGGATTTTCCGCCACGATGACCGGGAGGCCGGTCTCATGTTTGATGAGCGCGTCGAGTCCGCGCAGTAAGGCCCCCCCGCCGGCAAGGACAATACCCCTGTCCACGATGTCTGCGGCAAGTTCCGGCGGTGTGTTTTCGAGCGCTACTTTGATGGTATCAAGGATGATGTTCACCGGTTCTGACAGGGCCTCCCTGATCTCATCCTCGTTCACGGTTATGGTCTTGGGGATGCCTGATATGAGGTCCCGCCCCTTAATATCCATGATCCTCTTTTCCGGACTGGCTGAAACAAAGGCCGAGCCGATCTCGATCTTTACCAGTTCGGTCGTCATCTCGCCGATCATGAGATTGTACCGTCTTTTTATATAGGCCATGATGGCCTCGTCCATCTTGTCCCCGCCGACCCTGACCGCTTTGCTGTAGACGACGCCGTCAAGGGATATGACGGCAACATCGGTCGTCCCGCCGCCGATATCAACGATCATGTTCCCGGAGGGTTCACCCACCGGCAGGCCGACGCCGATCGCAGCTGCCATGGGCTCTTCGATCAGGTATACTTCCCGCGCGCCTGAGGCCTCGGCAGCGTCTTTGACCGCCCGCTGCTCTACCTGGGTAATGCCCGAGGGCACCCCGATGATGACCCGCGGAGAGATGAAGCTCCGCCGGTTATGCACTTTTTTAATGAAATATTTCAGCATCTCGCCGGTCGCATCGAAGTCGGCGATGACGCCGTCCTTCATCGGCCGTATGGCCAGGATGTTTGAAGGGGTCTTGCCCAGCATCCGCTTGGCCTCGGCCCCGACTGCGACCGTTTTCTTATTGTCCCTTCTGATGACGACCACAGACGGTTCATCGCAGACCACCCCCTTGCCTTTCACGTAGACCAGGGTATTTGCCGTACCCAGGTCTATGGCAAGGTCATTCGAGAACATTCCTAATATATTGTTCAGCAACATTATTTCCTCCCGTTGATAAAACTGTTCATGAAGCGTCCAGGACCGTCGTCTTTGCTATCTCGTCACCCAGGCGTTTTCCGTCCTCACTCCCCAGGATCAGGATGAATTCCAGAACAACGGCAGCTGCAAAAAAGATCCAGCCGACCCACGGGACGATCCAGAGACTGAAGCCCAGGGCAAGAGGACTATTACGCATAATAGAATCTTTTATGCTGCAGGGGGTGTTTTTTTCTGTGGAAACAACCCGCAGTCTGACCAGCTTTTTCCCTAGGCTCCTGCCGTCAAAAAACCCGTCGCTCAGGAGAAGGTACGTCAGCCCTGCGAAATATCCTGCCTTTGGTAGTATCTCCAACGCCGCTGCGATAAGGATGAAATCGATCACCCTGGCTGCAGTTCTGAGAAGAAGCCCTGCACTTCTTTGTTCCTCAGACATTAAAGATACTAACAAAAGGCCCCTCTTTTTTTCAATAAACCCCGGCGCCTCGCCGGCCAGGACGCGGCCGCAAAGGTTGTTTCCGGAAGACCTGATAGCTTACAATAATTGGCTATGACCGACACGGAAGCTGTCCTGCTTGAACTGACCAAGGAACCGAAGATCGCCTATTTCTCGATGGAGATCGGGGTGCATAACGATATACCGACCTACAGCGGCGGTCTCGGTGTGCTTGCCGGGGACACCATACGGTCGAGCGCTGACCTGAAACTGCCCCTGGTTGCGGTGACCCTGCTTACCAAAAAGGGATATTTTACCCAGGACATCAATGAATCCGGCTGGCAGGTGGAACATCCCACTCTCTGGGACCCTGCACAGTATATGCAGCTGCTTGCTCCCCGGACAACGGTCCAGATCGGGGGGAAGGACGTCCATGTCCAGGCCTGGCTCTATAACGTGCAGAGCCTCACCGGCGGCAATATCCCGGTATTCTTTCTCGACACGGATATCCCCGCCAACTCGCCTGAGGACAGGGAGATAACCTCGAGCCTCTACGGAGGCGATCTCGCCTACCGTCTGAAGCAGGAGATCGTGCTCGGCATAGGCGGTGTGAGGATACTCCATGAAATGGGCTTTGAGATAAAAAAATTTCATATGAATGAGGGCCATGCCAGCCTGCTGACCCTTGAACTGCTGAACCGGTTCAAAAAGCCGATAGAGGATGTCTGGGATGAAAAGCTTGTCTGGGACAAGCGGAGCGTGACAAACCTCTGCGTATTTACGACGCACACCCCTGTTGAGGCCGGCCACGACAAGTTCCCGTATGATCTGGTTGCCAGGGTCATGGGCGAGATAATCCCGATCTCGACCCTCCAGGAGCTCGCAGGAAAGGATAACCTGAATCTCACGAAACTGGCCCTGAATCTGAGCCGATATATCAATGGGGTCGCCAAAAAGCACGGAGAGGTCTCAAAGAGCATGTTCCCGGGTTATGAGATCCATGCAATAACCAACGGGGTGCATTCCTTCACCTGGACCAGCGACTATTTTAAACGGCTCTATGACGAATATCTGCCGGGCTGGGCAAATGAACCCGAGGTCTTTGTCCGGGTCGGCCGGATACCTGATGAACGGCTCTGGAAGGCACATATGGAGGCAAAGAACCATCTTGTCGGTTATATCAGGGAGCAGACCGGGGTTGAATTCTCCCCTGATATCCTGACCCTGGGGTTTGCCAGAAGGGCAACTGCCTACAAAAGGGCCGACCTCCTTTTCAGGGACCTTGACCGGCTCGAACGGATGGGCAGCGGCAAGCTTCAGATCGTCTATGCGGGCAAGGCACATCCGAAGGACGACCCCGGGAAAAAACTGATACAGAATATCATCCAGTATAAAGAACGCCTCAAAGGCAGGATCAATATTGTCTATCTGAAGAACTACAACATGGACATATCCCTGAAGATCGTCTCCGGGGTGGACATCTGGATGAATACCCCCCTGAGGCCGCTTGAGGCATCAGGCACAAGCGGGATGAAGGCCACCCATAACGGCGTCATGAACTTCAGCGTCCTTGACGGATGGTGGATCGAGGGCCACATCGAGGGCTTCACCGGCTGGTCGATAGGCCCGCCCCCCAATGAACTGACCCCCGGCGCTGACGCGGACGTGCGCGATTCAGAGGACCTCTATAACAAGCTCGAATACATTATCCTGCCGATGTACTACAACGACCGTCATACCTGGATCAGGATGATGCAGAACGCGATCGGCAAGAACGCCTACTATTTCAATACGCACCGCATGATGCGCCGGTACGTTACCGAAGCCTACATCCGCTGACAGGATCGGCCGGACGGTATCCCGGTCTACTCCGGCCAGAGAAGTTTCAGGGCCCTGTCATGCAGCTCCTGATTCCCGGCGGCAAGGAGCGCTGCGCTCCGCTCAAGCCCCAGCTGCACTCCTTCGATGCTTCGACCTTTCGTATCGGTCATCACACCGCCGGCCTCTCTTGCGAGGAGCCATCCGCCGGCAAAATCAAAGCTCCGGGACGGAGAAGGGCATATAAAGACACTCACTGCCCCTGCGGCAAGATGCGCCAGGTCAAGGGCGGTTGAACCGAAACAGCGGGTCTTGCGGGCCCGGCCCAGAAGGGGCAGTGCCGCAGGGATGTCATGCCCCGGTGCCTGCGCCTCATAGGCGACGAGGGAGAGCTCCCCGCCTTTTTGTGTAAAAATCTGCCGATCATTGAGGAAGGCCCCTTCGCCCCTGACGGCGCTGAATTGATCACCGGTCAGCAGGTTGATGATATAGGCGAGCCTGAGGTCACCTATCGTCTCCCCGTCAGCAACCGCAATGGAGGTGCAGTAAAACGGAATGCCTGATACTGCATTTTTGCTCCCGTCCACCGGGTCGATGATGACCTTCGGCCCTCCGCCATGCAGAGCAATGATACCGGCCTCTTCAGAGATCATGGTGAGCGGTATGGCAAGTTCCTTCAGGCCCCTGATGATGATCTCCTCCGCGATCCTGTCGATCCCGAAGGTCATGTCCCCGCCTGCCCCAATGCCGGAGGAGACCCTGCTCGTATCAGAATGCAGAATGCCGGGCATCTCCTGATAGAGCCTGCTCCCTATGTTCTGTAGGTCCTTTATCTGCATACAAGCCTATTGTACCAGATAGAACAGGCCTTTGACCGACACCGGTGTTTGTCATGGCCCGCTGAAAAAGATTAGAATAATTAATGAGGATCATAAGGACATTCATACTTTTTATCTGCATCTGCCTGCCCGTTCCCGCCTCTGCGATCAACGTCAGGGAGCATATCCTTGACAACGGGCTCAAGCTGCTGGTCCTCGAGGACCATAAGGCCCCGACTGCCACCTTCCAGGTCTGGTACCGGGTCGGGTCCAGGGACGAGCAGATCGGCAAGACAGGTTTGAGTCACCTGCTTGAGCACCTGATGTTCAAAGGCACGAAAGAGAACGGGCCGAAGACCTTTTCCCAGACGATACAAAGGGCAGGCGGCACTGACAACGCCTTTACCACCCATGAGCATACAGGATATTTTGAGCTCATATCCTCGGACCGGATCAGCATCCCCCTGAGGCTTGAGGCGGACAGGATGCAGAACCTTGTCCTGACCCCGGATGGCGTGCTGTCTGAACGGGATGTTGTCATGGAAGAAAGAAGGCTGCGCTATGACGATAACCCTCAGAACCTGCTGCATGAGGAGGTCAGTGCAACGGCATTTACGAACCACCCGTACCGCTGGCCGGTGATCGGCTGGATGTCCGACCTGAAGACCCTGAACCCGGCTGACCTCATTGCTCATTACCGGACCTATTATGCTCCGAACAATGCGGTGGTGATCGTTGTGGGGGATGTCGATCCGGAGGCTGTCCTCACGCAGGTCAGGGAAACCTTCGGAAAGATACCGCGGGGCCCGGAAATAAAAGAGAACAGCATCACCGAAGACATGCAGCATGGCGAAAAGCGGATCTTTGTCAAAAAAGAGGCAGAGCTCCCTGGGGTCATCATGGCTTTCAAGACCCCTTCCCTGAAACATGAAGACACCTATGCCCTCGAGGTGCTCGGCAGCATCCTCTCGGGAGGAAAGAGCTCCCGTCTCCATAATGCACTTGTCTACGAAAAGCAGCTTGCACTCTCTGCCTGGGCCAGCTATGAAAATATGTACCGGGACCCTTATCTCTTCCTTGTTGGCGGCACTGCAGCACAGGGCAGGGAAATAAGCGAGGTTGAGAAGGCCCTGCAGCTTGAGATAGAAAAAATAAAGAATGCGCCCCCGTCCGAGTATGAGGTAAAAAAGGCAAAGAACCAGATAGAGGCCTCCTTTGTCATGGAGCAGGACTCTATTTATATGCTGGCTAAACTTATCGGGACCTTCGAAATGCTCGGCGGCTGGCAGCTGATCAACACCTATCTCGAGGGGGTCAGGAGCGTGACCCCGAGCGATGTCCAACGGGTCGCAAAAAAATATCTCATCCCCGAGACAGGGACCACCGGCATCCTCGTCCCGCTGAGGTCAGCGAAAAAGTGAGAGACCACTGCGCTTGCAGGGCCGGCCTGAGACCAGTTCTCCCTGCGGCAGTCTTCTGCCTGCTCCTCTTCTTTGCATGCATCACCCCTTCCTTTGCGGCGGAGATCGCTGAACGTGAGGTCCTGCCCAACGGGATAATACTCCTCCATGCCGAAAAAAAAGCTGTGCCGATCATCAAGGTCGTGGTTGCCATCAGGGCAGGCAGCACGGCGGAATCCCCGGATAAGGCAGGCCTTGCTAACCTGACCGCAGACCTCCTGAATGAAGGGACCCTCAAGCGGTCCTCACAGGAAATAAGCGAGGCCATTGAATTTGTCGGAGGTGCGCTGCATACCTCGGGAGGTGCTGATTCGGCTACGGTCACGCTTTCGGTCCTGAAAAAAGATGTTGAGCTCGGCTTTGACCTTCTTGCCGATGTGATCCTTGCCCCTGCCTTTAAACAGGAGGAGATAGCCAGAAGGAAGGCACTCCTGATCAGCTCTATCAGGCAGCAGAAGGAGGAACCCGGTTCAATTGCCTCCAAGACGTTCTATAAGGCAGTCTTCGGGGAGCATCCTTATGGCTGGCCTGTTGAAGGGACCGAAGAATCTCTTGAAACGATAACCAGGGAGGATATTGCCGGCTTTTACCGGATGCACTATCTGCCCAACAATACCATCATGGCGGTCGTGGGCGATATCAGCAGGGATGAGCTCAAAGCACTCCTCAATAAATACTTCAGGAGCTGGCAGAAGCAGGAGGTGCTTCAGAAGCCACTGGCAGCTCCGGAGCCGGTTGTTGGTCCTCACGTGGTGAAGATCAGCAAGAAGACGAAACAGGCGCATATCATGCTTGGACATACAGGGTTCCGGCGGGACAATCCCGATTATTATGCCGTGTCGGTCATGAATTATATATTGGGCGGCGGCGGCTTTGCGTCAAGGCTAATGGACAATATCAGGGATAACCGGGGGCTCGCCTACAGTGTGCATAGTTCGTTCAATGCGATGAAACAGGCAGGTATATTCCAGGCAGGGCTCCAGACCAAGAACGAATCGGCAAATACTGCTATCGGCGAGATACTCAATGAAATGGTCAGGATACAGACCGAGCCTGTCAGCGACCGTGAGCTCAGTGACGCAAAGGCATATCTGACCGGCAGTTTCCCCCTGCGGCTCGATTCGAACAGCAAGATGGCAAACTTTCTCGTTGCCATCGAGATGTATGACCTCGGGCTCGATTATATCGAACGATACCGGGACCTGATCAATAAGGTGACCCCGGAAGATGTCCTGAGGGTCGCCCGGAAGTACTTACATACAAAAGATTATGTCCTTGTCGTGGTGGGTGATCTTGAAAAGGCTTCGCTGAAATACTGAGCAGTACCGTCCCCGGCCGCTTCTCTACAACGTTCTTCTGCGGTCCATGATGCAGAGGCTCTTTGCAAAGGTCTTTGCATACTGCTTGAGCTCGGTCACCTTCAGTGCAACTTCCTTCGGTTCGCGTATCAGGGTCCGGTCGGTATTGACGACTGCGATCGAAACCGTCATGATGCCGAAGATGGTCGGCTTGTCATTTCTGTCGATAGAGACGATAAACCCTTTTTTCAGGTCCTCCGGATCATAGTGGCTGCCGATCCCCCGGTCAAAATCAGAGATGATGCGGTTGCATATCGCCTGGACCCTGTCAGGGTCGCAGATGATGACATAATCATCCCCTCCGATATGTCCCAGAAAATCCTCAGGGGTGCCGAGCTCTTTCTTGATCTCCAGCAGAAGCTCGCCCATCCATTTGATGACGTCGCTCCCCCGCGCATAGCCGTACCGGTCATTGAATCCCTTGAAATTATCCAGGTCGACCAGGCAGAAAGAAAACTTCTGGGTCTCGTTCAGACGCGTCAGGAGCTCTTTTTCGATGGCCAGGTTCCCGGGGAGCTTGGTGAGGGGATTGGCGTCGAGGTTCATCTCTTCAAGCTCTTTCAGCCTCACCGACATCTCCTTGAAGGATATGGCAAGATCTGCCAGCTCATCGGCCCCCTTGATCTCCGGCAGGTTGTCAAAGTCGCCGGTCCGTATGGAATGGGTTGCCGCCTTGAGGTGCTCGATGGCCGTGGACAGATGATCGGTTATCAGGTAGGCAAAGAGAATCCCGAAGAGCACCGCGATGACGCTCAGCACGATCGTGCTCGTCAGGGCCTTTTCCCCCAGCGAATTGGACCTGCCGATATGCTGGTTCTGCTGGCGCTTGATCTTCAGGTCGATGTCCTTTATGGTGAGCAGCATCTTGTTAAAGCTGTTTTTCAGTTCTCCCGCAGAAAGGACCGTCGCCTCGTTCATTCTGCCTGCTTTGATAAGAGCCGATTCCTCAGAAAAGAACTGATTGTAGGCGTCATGGTGGACGCTGAGTGTGTCGAGCGATGTTTTCAGGGAGCTGCTGAGGCCCCCTATCTCGGTCAGCAGGGACGTGAACTCCCGGCTCTTGTTCCAGAAGAGGTTCTCTGATTCTGCCTGATGCAGGGTGAGAAAGCGTTTTTCATGCAGGTCCTGGGCAAGGATGCTGTCGTTGAGCTTCGAAAGTTTCTCGCCGATCGACAGGTCCCCGACGATGATATCGGTTGTTATGGTATTGAGTTCCTTGAAGTTCCAGATCGCATAGATGCCGACAACAAGGTTAAACAATATCATGACGATATAGCTGAGGAATATCTGATTTCTTAGTGTAAGTTTCATAGTGCCATTGCCAACGCTTACGATAAACCCGCCAAAGATTATATTAGGGAATTCCCGGGTGAAAAGGCAAGGTAAAAGCGGCAGATCAGCCCTTGACGTGTTGAATTTGCAGGGCATAGCTGACATAATACAGGCATTTGCTGGAAGATATTGAGAGGAATCATCGGAATTCCGGGAAACGGGGGGCGATATGAGGCAGAAGATCGACAGCATCATCCGGCAGCGGCTGACCGATCTGCTGCATGTGGTCAGGATCGTTTCTCTCAGGCGCGGCATATCATGCTCTGGCTTGCGTTAAAGACACTGATCCATGAAAAGGGGCGGATGGTCATCACCCTGACGGGGATAATATTTTCTACCGTGCTTACCCTCACCCAGGTCTCCATGTACCTCGGGATGATGGGCAATGCCACCGCGGTCATCAGGCATGTCAATGCCGATATCTGGGTGATGTCCAAGAATGTGCAGAACTTCGATTTTGCAAACCCCTTCCCCGAAGACAGAATTAACAGGGTGCGGTCCAGCGCTGATGTCGTATGGGCAGACAGGCTCATCCTGACGTGGGGCTTTCTCAAGCTGGCCGGCGGCGGACAGGAGCAGGTCCAGATAATCGGGTTCAATCCCGACACCGGGGTCGGGGCGCCCTGGGAGATGGTCTCGGGCAAGCCGGCGGATGTGAAGGGCGGCCGGTATTTCATCATAGACAAGACCGCGGAGAAGAGGCTCGGGGGTCTCACGCTGGGGACGCTCTGGGAGCTTAACGAGAACCGGTTCAAGCTTGTCGGACTGTCACAGGGAGTAAAGAGCTTTACGACCGCCCCGGTCCTTTTTATGGCATATAATGAGGTGCATAATGTGCTTTCGGGGCTTGTGCGCCAGAACCAGACCTCGTACATCGTTGCGAAGCTGAAGGACCGTGCGAGGATGCAGGAGGTCGTTGCCGGACTGAGGAACTCCATGAAGAACAATGACGTGCTCACAACGGAGGAGTTCGTCAATAAGACCGTGTATTACTGGACGGTCCAGACAGGCATGGGCATGGGTTTTTTCCTGACCGCTATCCTCGGCCTGATCGTCGGCGGCGCGATCGTCGGCCAGACGGTCTATGCCAATACCATGGAGCACCTGCGCGAATACGGGACGCTCAAGGCGCTTGGCGCGAGGAATTCTGATATCTACAGCGTCATCTTCAGCCAGGTGGCCATAAGCGCTGTTGCAGGCTTTGCGGCCGGCTCCGTGATCATCCTTTTCCTGCGGGGAGGCATTGAAAAGGCCGGAGTGTCGCTGTATCTGAGCCCCGTTATCTTTGGTTCGATCTTTTGTGTGATCCTGGTCACCTGCCTCCTGTCGGCATTTTTTTCGATCAGGAAGGTCAGGACCCTGGACCCGGTGACGGTCTTCAGGACATAGCGTGCCATGACCGTGATACTCGAGGCAGAGGGCGTCAGCAAGATATATGGCAAGGGGGAAAATAGCATCCTGGCGGTCGATGACGTGAGCCTGAGCGTCAGAAGAAATGAGATGCTCCTGATCATGGGGCCCTCCGGTTCGGGTAAGACCACACTGCTTTCGATCATGGGCTGCATCCTCCACCCTACAAGCGGAGAAGTGCGGATCGAGGGCAAGGCAGTGACCGGACTTCATGAAGATGCCCTGCCTGACATCAGGAAACAGTATTTCGGCTTTGTGTTTCAGGCCTTTAATCTCTTCCCTTCCCTGAGGGCGGTCGAAAATGTGGAGCTGGTCCTGAGACTCAAAAAAACGGATAAAACAGGGATACGGGCCGAGGCGCTGGAGCTCCTCAAAAAGGTGGGCCTCGGGAAAAGGTCGCATTTTTATCCTGCAGACATGAGCGGAGGAGAAAAACAGCGCGTGGCCTTTGCCAGGGCACTGGCCGGTGACCCGCCTATCATTATGGCGGACGAACCCACGGCAAACCTCGATTCCAGGACCGGACAGGACGTCCTGAAACTGTTGCGGGACATGTCTGAAGAGTCCCATAAGGGGATAGTTATTGTGAGTCACGACCCGAAGGCCGAGGCACTAGCCCACCGGGTAGTCTTTCTTGAAGACGGGAGAATAAGATCATGAAAAGAACATTGATAGCTGGTATGGTCCTGCTCGGGCTGATCGCTTTGTATGCGGGGGTCAGCCATAAAAGGGGCCTGCAGGAGAAGGCCGCTCAAAAGGCGGCTGTACAGGAGAGCGCTGCGGTGCAGTATGCCGCTGCAGAGGGGAGGGTCGAGACCCTTCCCGGATTTGAAGTGGAGGTCGGCAGCGAGATAGAGGGCAGGATAGCAGAGGTCCTGGTGAGCGAGGGGAGCCAGGTAAAGAAGGGAGACCTCATAGCGCGGATCGAGAACAGCGACATTCAGGCCAAGCTCCATGAGGCCAGGGCCGCCCTGACGGTCGCCAGGTCAAGGCTGCTGGAGACGTCCTCGGGGTCGAGGCAGGAGGAGATAAGGAAGGCGGCAGCAGCGCTCGAAAGCGCGGTCGCAGACCGGGAGATCTCAGCAAAGGAACTCAAGCGGCATGAAGGGCTCGCCGAAAAAGGGATCATCTCACGTTCATTTCTGGATGAAAAAGAGAGGTCCTTCAGGGTCGCTGCTGCACGGGTGAAGGAGGCTGAAGAAGAGAAGACCCTCAGGGATAAAGGTCCCAAACAGGAGACCGTGAAGGTGCTTGAGGATTCGGTCCTTCAGGCAGAGGCGACCGTCGCTTATTATAAGAGCGTCCTCGACAAGACCTATATAGCCGCGCCGATATCGGGCAAGGTCATCAGAAAATATCTCAGTAAGGGAGAAATGGTCAGCAAGGAGGTCCAGCCGTATCTCGTCACGGTCGCAGACATAGAAAAGGTGCGCATAAACGCAGAAGTGGACGAGACCGACATCGGCAGGATCTCGCTCGGGGACCAGGTCGAGGTGACCACCTATGCCTTCCCCGATACGGTATTCAAGGGTGTTGTCCGGGAGATCTCGGACTATGCCGGCATAAGGAAGGTGACCCCGAACAACCCGGCCAAGAACCGCGATATGAAGATCGTTCAGGTCAAGATCGATCTCGCTGAGAAGACCCCCCTGAAACTCGGCATGACCGTGGATGTCAGGATAATCCCCGGCAAACACTGAGCCGGCTTAACCCCATTCCGGCCATCCGGCTGGTTGCTGTTTTTGTCTCCCTGAAGCTGCCGGCGGCCGTGTCCGGGAATGCGGCAGGAAGCATGCCGAATATGTTAAAATATGCAGATTTTACTGAGATGGAAGGCGGGGTGCATGTATGTCCAAGTTACCGATAAATATAGAAGAAGAGATGAAGGTCAGCTACCTCGATTACGCGATGAGCGTGATCATCGGCAGGGCGCTGCCCGAGGTAAGGGACGGGCTTAAGCCTGTCCAGAGAAGGATCCTCTATGCGATGTTCCGCGAGGGGCTCCTCCCGAACAAGAAATATTCAAAAAGCGCCGGAGTCGTCGGCGAGGTCCTGAAGAAATACCATCCCCATGGCGATACTGCGGTCTATGACGCCATGGTCAGGCTTGCCCAGGATTTTAATATGCGGTATATGCTCGTCGACGGCCAGGGCAACTTCGGGTCTATCGACGGCGACCGTGCTGCAGCATACCGGTATACCGAGGCGAGGCTCGCAAAGATCTCCGAGGAGCTTTTGTCCGATATCGACAAGGAGACCGTCGATTTTTCCCCCAACTTTGACGAGACCACGGAAGAGCCGAAGGTCCTGCCCTCCCGGGTCCCGAACCTTATCATCAATGGGGCCGCCGGCATTGCCGTCGGCATGGCTACCAATATCCCTCCCCATAACCTGGGTGAGATCATTGACGGTCTGACCATGCTCCTCGATAATCCCGAGACGACCACCGAGGACCTGCTCACCGTTGTAAAAGGTCCGGATTTTCCGACCGGCGGCATAATCCACGGTACAGCCGGCATCAAGAGCGCATATGCTACGGGCCGGGGACTTCTGAGGATCAGGGCACGCGCACGGATAGAGAGGGAGCACCGGGGCGGGGAAAGCATCATAATCACCGAGATGCCTTACCAGGTCAACAAGGCACGGCTCATCGAGAAGATGGCAGAGCTTGTCCGGGAGAAGAAGATCGAGGGCATCTCCGACATCCGTGACGAATCCGACAGGGACGGCATCAGGGTCGTCATCGAAATGAAGCGGGGCGAGATGGCCGAAGTGGTCCTTAACAACCTCTATAAACATACGCAGATGGAGACCACCTTCGGCATCATCATGCTTGCTCTGGTCGGCGGTCAGCCGCATGTCCTCGGCCTTAAAAAGATACTCGGCCATTTCCTGCAGCACCGGCGGGACGTGATCCTCAGGCGGACCAGGTTCGAGCTGAGGAAGGCAGAGGAACGGGCCCATATTTTGGAAGGCCTGAAGATAGCCCTTGATAACCTTGACGAGATCATCGCGCTGATCAGGGCGGCCAAGAGCCCGGAAGAAGCACGTCAGGGGCTGATGGGCAGCTACCCGCTCTCCGAGGTCCAGGCCCAGGCCATCCTCGACATGAAGCTCCAGAGACTGACCGGCCTTGAACGCGACAAGATCATTGCCGAATATAAAGAGGTCCTGAAGGAGATCGAGAAGCTGAAGGCCATCCTCAAGAGCGACGCCCTTGTATCGAAGATCATCAAGAACGAGCTGCTTGAGATCCGTTCCAAGTATGCGGACGAAAGAAGGACTGAAATAAACGAAGATACAAAGGAGATAACGATCGAGGACCTCATCACTGAGGAGGAGATGGTCATCACCCTGTCGCATGGCGGCTATATCAAGCGGAACCCCCTGAGCGCCTATCGCAGCCAGAGGCGCGGCGGCAAGGGCCTCATCGGGATGGAGACCAAAGAAGAAGACTTTGTCGCAGAGCTCTTTATCGGCTCCACCCATGACTATATGCTCTTCTTTTCGAACCTCGGGAGACTTTACTGGCTGAAGATCTACCAGATCCCTGAGGCAGGCCGTGCCGCAAAAGGCAAGGCCCTGATCAACCTCCTGCAGCTTTCAGAGGGCGAGCGCATTACCACGGCTCTCCCGGTGAGAGACTTCAAGGAGGGGTATCTGGTCATGTTCACCAAGAACGGGACGGTCAAAAAGACGGCCCTGACCGCATACAGCAACCCGCGGGGCAAGGGCATCATCGCCATCAGCATCGACGAGGGGGATGAGCTCATTGCCGTCAGAAAAACAACCGGGAAGAACGACCTTATCATCGGCACCCGTAACGGCATGTCCATTAAGTTCAATGAAGAGGATGTGCGGGACATGGGCAGGTCTGCTAAAGGTGTCCGGGGCATGAGGCTTTCCGGGGATGATGAGGTCGTCTCCGGAGAGGTCGCCGAGGTAAAGACCTCTATCCTGACGGTCGCTGAGAACGGCTTCGGCAAGAGGACAAAGATCGAGGACTACCGTCTGCAGACCAGAGGCGGCAAGGGCATCCTCTCGATCAAGCTTACCAAAAAGGGCGGCAAGGTCGTCGGCATGCTCCTGGTGAGGGACGAGGACGAGGTCGTCATGATCACCAGCGGCGGCAAGCTTATCAGGACGACCGCCGAGAATATATCGACCCATGGCAGAAATACCCAGGGCGTCAAGCTCATGGATACCACGGCGGACGACATGATCGTCAGTATCGCCAAGGTCGTTGAAAAGGACTGAACCCGAAGGGCTTCGGGTGACATGACAAAGTGCGGACGCAGGCGCTGACCGCTGAAGAGCTCCTGTCGCAGGGGATGACAGAGCTCGGGCTTCAGCATACCACGGCAGAGATCGCAGCCTTTATTACCTATCTTGGGGAGCTCAGGAAATGGAGCAGGGCCTATAATCTGACCGGGCTTAAGACCGACCGGGACATTGTCATCAAAAACTTCCTCGACTCCCTTCTTTTCAGGACAGTCCTGCCTGCGGGAGTCCGGTCTCTTGCAGACATCGGCAGCGGCGCCGGCTTTCCCGGGCTGCCGCTGAAGATACTCGACCCGGCCCTCCGTCTCATCCTGATCGAACCGACCGAAAAGAAGGCCGCCTTTCTCAGGCATATCTGCAGCAGGCTCGGCCTCGAAAGCGTGGAGGTCGTCAATCAAAGGGCAGAGGAGGTCTGGGGCATCCAGGCCGAGGTTGTCGTGACGAGAGCCCTGTTTACGGTCGCTGAACTGATAAAAAAGGCAGGACATATCTGTGCAGAGAACGGTTGTATGATCCTCAGCAAAGGCCCGAAGCTCTCTGAAGAACTGAAGGATGTCACAACAGAAGAGATATCAGTGACCGACCGGGAGCTGCCTTTCGAGCATGTTGTCAGGCATCTGGTGGTGGTGAAAAAAGCGTCCGGCTAGCGCAGCGCCTCATGGTAGGCCAGTCCGAAGGCCATAAGCGAAAAGAAGGCTGCCAGCAGGCCAAGGACGAGATACTTGATCCCCTGGCCGGTCCTTTGGGCCTTGAATTCAAAATAAGACTTCGGCAGGAGTGTGGCTGCCCCGAAGATAAGCATCAGACCGGCAAGTACCTGTGTGACCACCCTTACCATGACGGATCAGAGCCCCTCAAGCGGACATCCGCCGCAGAGCGGCCGTGTCCAGCAATGCTCCTTGGCGAGCCTGACGAACAGCGCGTGATACTCATTGAAGAGCTGAAGGTCCTGCCTGAGCCCTTTATGAAAGAGCCCCTGAAATTCATCATATGATGCGTCATGGTCCATGATATTATGTCTCGAAAGCACCCTTTTTGTATAGGCATCGATCACAAATACCGGTTTGTCGAGCGCATACAGAAGGATAGAGTCGGCCGTCTCAGGCCCTATCCCGTTGACCGCAAGAAGCTTCTTTCTGATATCCGGAAGCTGCTCCGCGGCCATCTTTTTCATGCTCCCGCCATATTCTCCTGAAAGCAGTGTGATAAAGTTCTTCAGCCTTTTTGCCTTGATGTTATAGTATCCGGCCGGCCGGATCAATATGGCAAGTTCCTCTGCAGGCATGGCATGCAGGGTTTGAGCATGTAGTTTCCCCGCTTTTTTCAGGTTCCTGATCGCCTTTTCGACATTTCCCCAGTTGGTGTTCTGCGTGAGAATGGCGCCGACAGCAACCTCAAAGGGAGTATCACCCGGCCACCAGTGCTGCGGCCCGAAATGTCCGGAAAGTCTACGGTATATCTGCTGAAGCTCACGCTTCATGCCCTGATACCGGAGCCCTCATCTTTTTCTTCTCGCTGGTCATCCTCTTGTCGGCCAGCAGCTTTTCCTTTGACCTCTTCGAGCGCTTCCGCTTCTGCCTCCTGATCTTCTCTATCCGCTGGACCTCTTCGCTCTCCTTCCCCCTGAGGAGCTGGTCGATCTTCTTAACGAGCAGCAGGCGTGCCCGGTAACGGTTCAGGGACTGGGAGCGGCCTTCCTGGCATTTGACCTCAAGGCCTGTCGGCAGGTGCCTGAGATAGACGCAGGTCGAGGTCTTGTTCACATGCTGCCCGCCCTTCCCTGAGGAGCGGATAAAGGACTCATGAACATCCTCTTCACGGATATTAAGGCTTTTCATCTTTTCCGCCAGGGCCTCTTCTTTGGCCTGGCTCACCGAAAACAGTCCCATAATTAAATACTATAGCAGAACTCTCTTTGATTTCATGATTTGACCCTGATACCACGTAAGTTGTTATAATATCGATGTTGTGCAACTAACGAAAAGAGAGGTTTTATATGAGTTTTTTAAAGAAAATAGGTGAATGGCTGCTTCCCCAGGATGATATGGACCTTGCCAGGAACAGGCCGGGCCGCAACGACAACTGCTGGTGCGGATCTGAAAAAAAATATAAGAGATGCCATCTCGATGAGGACGCAAAGAAGATCTCAAAGGCCAACGCCTTAAAATGCAAGACCAGCAGCTGAAAGGCCTCCTGAGCTGATTTTCAGCTTAACTGCTTATTTCCCCATGACACTGAGTGCAAACGACTGATATTCCGGTATCAGTCGTTTGAGTGTAGACACATTAGACGTGAGCAAAGGCAGGCAATCTTTTTATCTTCTTTATCTCGTTTGCGGTTGATGAGTGGGCTGCCTGATAAAGATCCCATGCCAGCTGTAAATTAAGCCAGAACTGAGCCTCCATGCCGAATAGTTTCTCCAGTCGAAGCGCCGTGTCAGGGGTTATCCCCCGCTTCCCATGGATCAGCTCATTCACACGGGGATACGAAACCCCAAGTTTTTCGGCTAATTCAGTCTGTGTCATTTCCAGAGGCCTGAGGAACTCCTCCAACAGCATTTCGCCGGGATGTGTCGGCGGACCATTTTTGGGTATTCGGACCATTTCATCCACCTCCTTGTATAGTGGTATTGCAAACTTCTTCTTACTCATTGTCCTGTCTTAAAACCCTTTTGCTATTTGCGCTTTTATTCCTGATCTCTTTGTATCTGAAACAGCTCATGACATGATCGTTTACCATGCCGACTGCCTGCATGAAGGCGTAACAGATGGTCGTTCCAACGAATTTGAATCCCCGTTTAATCAGATCTTTGCTCATGGCATCAGACTCAGGGGTGCTGGAGGGGATATCAGTCATTCTCTTCCATCTGTTCCGGACGGGCCGTCCATTGACGAATTGCCAGATGTAATTATCAAAGGTTCCGAATTCCTTCTGCACCATCAGGAATGCTTTGGCGTTCGTGACCGCCGCGTTTATCTTGAGCCTGTTTCTGACGATCTCAGGGTTGGTGAGCAGGCGGGATACGGTCGCCTCGGAGTATCGGGAGATCTTCTGGGCATCAAAGTTGTCAAACGCCTTCCTGTAGCCTTCCCGCTTTCGAAGTATGGTGGACCAGCTGAGACCGGCCTGCGCGCCTTCCAGGATAAGAAACTCAAAAAGGCTCCTGTCGTCATGGACCGGCACGCCCCATTCATGATCATGATAGGATTGCTCTGGCTCGCTCTTATCGGCCCATTCACAACGCTTCATCCGTCAGTCTGCTTCAGCCAATAATCATCCCGCCAATAATAGAGATGCAGTGAGGGCTCGTCCTTATAGGCCTGCCAGCGGTCGTGGTCTTCGGCAGAGTCCCAATGCAGGTAATTGTCTTTGTCTGTATCGATCGGCCGCCAGGAATGATCTCTTTTATCTTTTGCTGTTGCTCCACGAACATTCTTCCTGAATTCCTCTTCACTGAAGCCAAAGGCAATAAAGTTATTCTGTGCCTCAATGAGAGATACTTTGTTCGCACCACCTGCCATGTCGGGATATCCGAGCTGCACGATATCATCCTCCCAATAGCAGATCGGGCAGACCTCATACGATCCGGGGGACTCCGAAAATACCAGATATCCGCAGGCCGGACAGGGATAAAATCCTCTATTTTCTGTCATAGAGATAAACCCTGCAATGGTCATATGGACTGCCGTTTAGTGATCCCATGGACTGAGTATACCATAACGACCGGGCTGACAGGCGCGCCGAACGAACGAATGAATCACGTGCAAGCCCGCCGGTTGGTCATAGCACTCAGTGTGTTGTGCTTTTTAGAAAGCCAGCAGCCACAGTAATCTTGATTGCTCGGTCACCCAGAAGAAATCATACAGTCTGTGCCTCGAGCTTAACGAAAAGAAATGGGTCTGTTCGGTATTGTCAACATCTCTGAGAACGGCCTTGACCATAAACACTCTGCCGGACGAAAAGGGCAGGTATGGAAGTCGCCCAACCTTCAGAGACGCAAAGGCAAGATTATCGATACGCTTATGCTGTTCTGCCCAGCGGGAGGCCATCGCGTGATCCGGCACAACCAGGCCAGCGGCACGCAGCTCAGCCAGCTGTTTATCCCCCAGTTGCCGCTTGAGATATTGGCGCACTTCCTGTTTGGCGCGGCCGGCGTCAAGCGACTGCGCCAGTAATGACGGCAACGACAGAAACGCCAGTAGCGCCAGCAGCCCGCCTGCGCCAAAGAGGACGAACCGTCGCCGACCGGCATTGAGCTCAAAACGAAACCGTATGCCCATTTATTGCCCTCCCAAGGATTAACGAACTGCGCTTTTGCGGTCCCATAGAGTGAGTATACCACACCGAGAATAAGGGATGGGAACGGAAGAATGTCCACGGGGCAATAGAAAATAAGGTATGCGTTATAATAGGGGATGCTTCCGGATAAATCATATGATGTGATCGTCATCGGGGCCGGGCATGCCGGCTGCGAGGCTGCGTTAGCCTCCGCACGCATGGGCCTTTCGACCTGCATCTTTACGATGAATCTTGACCTGATAGCCCATATGTCCTGTAACCCGGCCATCGGGGGACTTGCCAAAGGGCATATGGTGCGGGAGATCGACGCCCTCGGAGGCGAGATGGCAAAGGTGACGGACCTCTCCGGCATCCAGTTTCGGATGCTGAACAAATCAAAAGGGCCTGCTGTATGGTCCCTGAGGGCACAGGCTGACAGGGTCCTTTACCGTCAGCATATGCGGCGCGCTCTTGAGCTCAGCCCGAACCTTGATATCAAGCAGGCGATGATCGAGGAGATTAACGTTGAGGACCGGACGGTCACGGGGGTGAGAACCTCCCTCGGCATCACCTATAATGCGAAGGTCGTCATTGTCACGACCGGGACCTTCCTGAAAGGTCTTATCCATGTGGGCCATGAAAGCCACCAGGCAGGCCGGGCAGGGGAGTTCCCGTCTGTCGGGCTATCGGACTGCCTGGCGGGGCTGGGGCTGAAGCTTGGGCGGCTCAAGACAGGGACCCCGCCGCGGCTCGACGCAAAGACGATAGACTTTTCGAAGACCGAACCGCAGTACGGTGATGATCCTCCGGTCCCGTTCTCGCATAGCACGGAGAGGATCGAAAACCCGCAGCTCCCCTGCTATATAACCTATACCAACCAAGAGACCCACCGCATCATCCGGGATAATATCACCCGCTCTGCCATGTACAGCGGAAAGATAACCGGCATCGGGCCGAGGTACTGTCCCTCCATCGAGGACAAGGTGGTCCGCTTTGCCGAGCGGGAGAGGCACCAGGTCTTTCTTGAACCTGAAGGGCTTCAGACGAACGAGTATTACGCAAACGGGATATCCACAAGCCTCCCGTTCGATGTACAGGTGGAACTCGTCAGGACCATCCCCGGCCTGGAACAGGCAGAGATCATGAGGCCTGCCTATGCCATTGAATATGATTTCGTCTTTCCGACTCAGCTCCGGCATTCGCTTGAGACAAAATCCATACATGGCCTTTTCCTGGCCGGACAGATAAACGGGACCTCCGGGTATGAAGAGGCTGCGGCCCAGGGGCTGATGGCAGGCATCAATGCCGGCCTGAGACTGCAGGGAAAAGAGCCGCTGGTCCTTGGAAGGCATGAGGCCTATACCGGGGTGCTGATCGACGACCTGGTGACCAAAGGCACTGAGGAGCCCTACCGGATGTTCACGTCGCGTGCGGAGTACCGGCTGCTCCTGCGGCATGACAATGCTGACCTGAGGCTCATGCAGAAGGGCTATGACATCGGGCTGCTCGATGCCGGTATCCATCGCCGCTTTCTTGACAAAAAAAGGGCTATAGAGCTTGAGACGGATAGGCTCCGGTCAACGAGGATAAAGCCGGAGGCTATCAATGAGGTCCTGAAGGGGCTCGGCACAACGCCGGTCAATGAGGCCATAACGCTTGTCAGCCTGCTGAAAAGGCCAGAGGTGACCTATGCAGTAATCAGGGAGGCGATGCCGCCGGAACATCCTCTTGCGGAAGAGGTCGAAATGCAGGTCGAGATCCAGGTCAAATACGAAGGCTATATCACCAGGCAGCTTGAGGCGGCCGAAAAACTCGCGAAGCTTGATGACCGGAAGATCCCGGACGAAATCGATTACCGGACCCTGCCCGGGATCTCAAAAGAGATCCTCTGTAAACTGCAAGAGGTCAGGCCCGCGAGCCTCGGCCAGGCAGGCAGGATACCGGGCATGACCCCCGCCGCTTTATCGCTTATCATGGTCGCCTCTGAAAAACTGCGCAGAAGCAGGCCCGGACCTCAGACCGACGGCATTGTTGTCTGACTGCTGTAGATCTGCGTCATGAGCTCCCGCTGAATGGCTTCCCAGCCGCCCTCGGTATGCGGCAGGACGCAGGTCGAACAGTCCTTGACCCCTGAGGGCAGGACCGTGAAGCTCCCGGGACAGGAGAGAAGAAAAAGCGGGCAGTAACAAAAAAGGCAGGAATGCCAGTCCTTGAGGTCGTGGCAGGGCAGAAACTCGCACTTCGTATTGATGAAATGTTTATAGCTCATGGTTTCTCTTCCCCCGCCTTTATATGTTCATGTGTCTTCAGGTGGTCCATGCAATATTCGTGGTCGCCTTCGCAGAAGGAGCAATACCGGAACTCAAGGGTAATATCATCAGCCTCGGTCCTGCTGCATATGGTGCAGGAATGTATGGTGGCCTTGCGGGCCGGGGCAAAGGCCCGTCTGCGGTTATAGGAAGACCCCCTGCGTCGTATGGTCGCAAGGATGTCCCCGCCGAAAAAGAGGAAATAATTCGAGATAGAGACCACGGCGGCAACCTTGTTAGGAAGCGGCGCTGTCAGGACGGTAAAGGCTATGAAGGCCCAGTTGATCCAGGCCAGATACTTCATCTTGACCGGGAGTATGAAGAAGAGCAGGATCTCATAATCCGGATAGATATAGGCAAAGGCGAGGAAGAGCGAGAGGTTCAGATAGAGCGCTGTCGTACCCTCGCCGGTGATAAAGGCCGCAAGGGCGGTCCCCAGCACGCCGGTCAGATAAAAGATGTTGAACCTGAAGCTCCCCCACTCGCGCTCAAGCCCGGTGCCGACCATATAGTAAAAATAGAAGATGAAGAAGATCCAGAAGAGCGAGGCGGATGGAGGGATGAATACCCAGCTTATGAGCCGCCAGACCTCGCCCTGCAGGATGAGCCGCGGATCGAGCATCAACTTGCTGATCGCCTCGCTCTGCGGCATGCCAAAGCGCAGGAAATAGATCAGCGCATTGATGCCGATGATATACACCATCAGCTCCCTGACCGCAAACCGCCCTAACTTTCTTTCGAGTTTATTTAGTATATCCATAGCACAGCCTTACCGATGTGGTCGGAGAGATGCAGTGCCAATCTTCAGGGTTCGACGGCAGGGCAGGACATCCGGAAGTTGAAATGGCCTGCTGAGGTCTGGTCGTAGATATAGATGGTGTCCCCCCGTACGGTCCCCATGAAGTGAGTGGCGTTGCCCTGCATATAGACGATGAACGTCTTGCCCTTTATCGAGATGTTGATCTGGTTGTTGGCACCGAGATCGTATTTGTATTTACTGATCCCGGCGCCTGATTTCATATGGCTCCAGCTCACATAGTCAAACCCGGTCTTTTCCTCGGCTACCGGGAGGCTCGGTATATCAATGCTGCAGGCCCGGTTATAATCATAGAGCGAGACGATGTCCCTGCCCGAGATCAGCCGCCCTGCGATATAGGCTATGGACGCATGGGTGATATGGGGCATAGCGTCACCCCCTCAGCCGCACTTCGTGAAGCCGCAGCTATGACAGACAGCACATCCTCCCTCATGCTCGACCGCACCTCCGCATTCAGGACAGGCCCCAATACGCATGACATCTCCGTGGCCGTTGCCGCCGTTGCCGTTGCCTGCGCCGCCCTTCTCCACATACCTCTCAAGGGCCTTTGCTATGGCGTCGGAACATGAGGTGATCTTCCCTCCGCTCGTCCAGGCCTGGTTGTGGCAGGTTATTCCCTTGAGCTGTTTCATGATGACCTCAGGCTCAATATTTGAACGCAGGGCGAGGCTCACAAGCCTGCCGATCGCCTCTGCCTGGCTCGAGGCGCAGCCGCCCGCCTTGCCCATATGGGTGAAGAGCTCAAAGAGCTGGCCATGCTCGTCTTCGTTGATGGTCACATAGATATTGCCGCAGCCTGTCTTCATGTGGCGGGTTGCCCCGACTATGTTCTCGGGCCTCTTGCGGGGGACGATCTTGGCCTGGACAGGCGCCTCGGCCTCGCCCTTTGTCTTGCCGGTCGAAAGGACCTGGTCATCGCGGGAACCGTCCCGGTAGACCGTGACCCCTTTGCAGTTGAGCTGATAGGCAAGCATATAAACGTCTTCAACATCCTTCGATGTAGCTGAATGCGGAAAGTTGACCGTCTTTGAGACCGCGTTGTCGACATATTTCTGGAAGGCCGCCTGCATGGTCACATGTTCAAGAGGTGAGATGTCATGGGCCGTCACGAAGACCGCCTTCACATCGTCGGGGATCTCGTCAAAATCGTGAAGCGACCCCTTCTCGGCTACCCGCTCCATAAGCTCCCGGGACCAGAACCCGCGCTCTTTGGCAACTGCTTCGAAATAAGGGTTGACCTCAAGGAGCTTTGTCCCTTCCATGACATTCCTGACGAACGAGACCGCAAAAAGCGGCTCTATGCCGGAGGAACAGGTGGCGATGATCGAAAGGGTGCCGGTTGGTGCGATGGTCGTCACGGTCGCGTTCCTCATCTTCACACTGCCGTCGTAGATGCTGCCTTTATAGTTCGGGAAGACGCCCCGCTCCTCTGCAAGAGCTGAAGAGGCGCTCTTGGCCTCCCGCTGAATAAAGCTCATGACCTCTTCTGCAAGGCTTATGGCACTGTCGGAATTATAGGGGACATTCATCTGGATGAGCATGTCGGCCCAACCCATGACCCCGAGGCCGATCTTCCTGTTCGCCCTGGTCGTCTCGTCTATCTTTTTTATCGGATATTTATTGACCTCGATCACGTTATCAAGGAAATGCACCGCCTTCCAGACCGTCTTTTTCAGTTTCTGAAAGTCCACGGCCCTGTCCGCAACCATGCGTGCAAGGTTGATCGAGCCGAGGTTGCAGGACTCATACGGCAGAAGGGGCTGCTCGCCGCACGGGTTCGTCGATTCTATCTGGCCGATATGCGGGGTAGGGTTCGAGGCATTGATCCGGTCGATGAAGACAAGGCCGGGCTCGCCGTTCTTCCAGGCATGGTTGACGATCTGCTCAAAGACCTCCCGCGCTTTAAGGCTCCGCACGACCTTTTTGGTCCTCGGGTTGACCAGGTCATATTCAGTATCGTCCGCGACCGCCTGCATAAAGCCGTCGGTGATGGCAACGGATATATTAAAGTTATTGAAACGTTCGCTGTCGTCCTTGGCCGTAATGAATTCAAGGATGTTGGGATGGTCGACCCGGAGAATGCCCATGTTAGCCCCGCGCCTGGTCCCTCCCTGCTTCACCGCCTCGGTGGCCGTATCGAACACGGTCATAAAGGAGATGGGGCCGGAGGATACGCCCTTTGTAGAGCCGACGATATCACCGCTGGGCCTGAGGCTGGAGAAGCTGAAACCGGTCCCTCCCCCGGATTTGTGAATGATGGCCGTGCTCTTTACCGCATCGAATATCGAGTCCATGGAATCCTCGACCGGCAGCACAAAACAGGCTGAAAGCTGGCCGAGCTTTCTCCCTGCATTCATGAGCGTGGGACTGTTGGGGAGAAACTCCAGGGACGAGGTCATCGCATAAAAGTCCTCTTCCAGGAGGACGAGTTCAGCCTCCGACTTCCCGTAGATCCGGTCAGCAGCGGCTATGGCCCGCGCAACCCTCCGGAACAGGGAATCGACGGTCTCGGTGACCTTGCCCTCTTCATTTTTTTTCAGATACCTCTTTTCAAGGACCTTCAGTGCGTTTGATGAAAGGTGTGTTGCCGCAGAACTAGCTCCCATGCCCCCCCCTTTGTTTTCTATATTTGGATTTATGATGGATATAACTACACATTGTGTTGAGACTTAATTAAACCACAACATCTTGTGGATGTCAAGGCAAATAATAAGGCTAAAAAACCCTTTGATTTTTAATGGTTTTCAGGACGTTCTGCGGGGCAAACACCCCTGGTCCCTGTCTCCTGCGGAAAGAAAAAACTGCTTTTCAGGCGCTGATCAGTCGAAGAGCCTTGTGAGGACGTCGGCACGCTCTTCAATGTTCCTGGCAATATTCTCCTGCTCTTCGCGAAGCTTGTGCAGCTCGTCGGCTATGTCAAGAGAGGCCAGGATAGCGGCCTTGAGCGGGGCAATGCCCGGCGTGGCATTATAGACCTCCTTCATCCGTGTATCGACGAAGTTGGCCAGTTTCTTAATATGTTCTTCGGACGCGTCCCCTTTGATCGTATACTTCTGTCCGAGTATCATGACGTCGATGCTCCCCATGCCGACCTCAGACCTCGATAGTATTGAGTTCATCCAGAAGCCCCTGGATCTGGCTCCCGATAGAACTCTTTTCAGACTTTAAGGTCTCTATTTCCTGGTTCTTTACATTCAGCATCGTCTCGAGGTCCGCGATCTTTCTTTCGAGCAGGACCTTCTCCTCTTTCAGGGTCTTTACCCTCTCGACAACGGCATTGATCTTTTCCTCAAGGTTCTTCAGTCTGTCCAATGGCAGGCCCTCCTTCTTAACCGGTGCTTGTTTGTAGCTGGAATGGGAAAGAGATCTGATCTCGACCGGCTGATCATCAAAAAGCGTTTCCCTGAATTCCATTTCATAAAATAACAGATGCAGGCAGCTGCTGTCTATAGCAGAGAAAAGTCTGCTGCCCGGTTACTGGTCGAGCTTATGCATCCCCCCGTGCAGCATATTTTCAACAGCCGGGTCGAGCCGTATCCTGATGACCATCCTCTCGCCCCGCAGCCGGTAATCCGTAAGCAGGATGTCATCGAGGCCGTAGGTATACGGCAGGTACAGCGGCCGCAGCTCGTAGCCCAGGACACCGCCTTTCTCAGCGAAAATACTGCTTATCTGCGAGCTCCGGAACGAGGTGTTGCAGGCGACGAAATGCCCGGCCGCCGCAAGGGCCTCGGCCGCAGAAAGCCCCTTTATCGTTCGGTAATTGAAGTCTGCCGTATAGGGTTCAAAGGTTATGCCGTCGCCTTCCCTGTCGAGAAAAGCTATGGTCTCGGGATCGTCCAGGTATCTGCAGCCATGCAGGACCAGCGTGTAGTTCCCGGGAATGCCGGGGTCAGTGACCCGCTCGGTCCTCAGACCGCCCCTGACTGAGCAGCCCGCTGCACCGAGCAGCAGGAAAAGCAGCAGTACAGCAAATGGCATATGCTTTTTCATGTTTATGTCCATACTTTATTGTACCACTGGTTACCATGGGCCGGCCAAAAGCTCACTGAAGTCGTCAAGCACCGGGAACTCGGCTGAACTGCCTTTTTCAGCCCGCGAGCTTGCGTTGGCGTTATAGAGTATGTATCTGATACCGAAGGCCTTCGCGGTCTTAAGGACCGCTTCCGTGTCATCGATGAAGAGGGTCCGCTCCTTATCAAAGCCGATGACCGGCTGGACCTTTTCCCAGAACTCAAGCCTCTCTTTCGGATAGCCTGTTTCAAAGGAGGTGATGGCCGCATTGAAATATTTGCCGAGATCAGTCTTTCTGAACTTCAGGTCCAGCACCTTGTAATGGGCGTTCGTTACCAGAAATACCTTCTTCCTGTGACGTCTCAGGAGCTTCAGGAAATCCTCCACGTGCGGATGGACCTCGATGAGATGCCTGATCTGCTCCTTGAGGGCAGGGATGTCCAGATCGACCTCCCTGGACCAGAAATCAATATCGGTCCAGTTCAGCGTCCCCTCGTGGGCCTCATATTTGGCGAGCAGTTCTTCCCTGGCCCTGCCGAAGGTGATGTGGTTCTTCTCGGCATATTTTTCAGGCAGCAGGTGTCTCCAGAAGTAGTCATCAAAATATTTGTCAAGCAGGGTCCCGTCCATATCAAGCAGGACATGGTCGATCTCCCGAAACGGTATCTTCGCTTCAAGCATCAGGATCCCTTGCCCAAGGCTCTATACGTTAAAGAGGAAATGCATCACATCCCCGTTGCTGACGACATATTCCCTGCCTTCTGTGCGGAGCTTGCCTGCGGTGCGTGCGCCTGCCTCTCCGCGGGCCTCGATAAAATCGTCAAAGGCCATGACCTCGGCCCGGATAAAACCGCGTTCAAAATCGTCATGGATGACCGCCGCGGCCTTCGGCGCCTTCCAGCCGCGTTCGATGGTCCAGGCCCTGACCTCTTTTACCCCTGCGGTAAAATAACTGATAAGCCCGAGTGCATGATACCCGTGGTTGATTATCTGGTCGAGACCGCTTTCAGACTGGCCGAGAGAGGCAAGAAATTCATTGCGCTCCCCATCGCTCATGCCTGCCATCTCTTCCTCTATCTTTGCGCAGATCTTCACTGCCTCGGCATTATGCTCCGCTGCAAATCTGCGGACGGCCCTGACATGTTCGTTGTCTGCCCCCAGCCCGTCCTCATCGACATTGGCCGCATATATCACCGGCTTTAACGAGATGAGCCTGGTCTCCTTCAGGAGTTCTTTAAAGGCCTCGGATTCCCTGCCGTCAAAAAGGATGGCCGGCGCACCGGTGTTGAGATGCTCCAGGAGCCTCTGTGCGGTATCGAGCAGCGGCTGGACCTTTTTGTCTCCCCGGGCCTGTTTTTCGAGCCTGCCGACCCTGTTTTCAAGCGTCTGGATGTCGGCCAGGACCAGCTCAGTGTTGATGACCTCAATGTCGCGCAGCGGATCGACCGTGCCGTCCACATGCACGACTGCGTCGTCCTCGAAACATCTCACCACATGCACGATGGCCGACGTTTCCCGGATATGGGAAAGGAACTGGTTGCCGAGGCCCTCGCCTTTTGAAGCCCCCTTTACCAGCCCGGCAATGTCGGTAAATTCGACGATAGCGTTCTGGACCCTTTGCGGGTTTACGATATCCGACAGCAGGTCGAGGCGCCTGTCGGGGACCCCGACAACAGCCTTGTTCGGCTCTATGGTGCAGAACGGATAATTTGCCGCGACCGCATGCTGCTCTTTGGTGAGTGCGTTGAAAAGTGTCGACTTGCCTACGTTGGGCAGCCCGACGATACCGATACTTAAAGCCATGATCTTCTCCTGTCTCCAGCCTGTTTATGCATTTTGATGAAAGGGGCGTTCCGTATGTACAGCATCCATCTCACAGCGGGGAAAATCAAAAGGGGTTACTTTCGTAACCCCCTGAAAGTCTCAAACCTGCGGTCTGCGTTCATGGGCCCTCTAAGCGGATCTCAATGAGATCCCAGACAGATAGTATACCCAATCTCCATGCCGCTTATCCACCTCTCCGGGCCGGGCACACTTATCCTTGACGGCCGGGCGATAAAATGTGATTATATTGACTAATGACAGATATTCATTATGAAAGGCACTGGTTCCGGCAGGCGGCAAAGGGATCCCTCACGATATGACTAAATTTACTTCCCTGCTTCCTGTTGCGATCATTACCCTGCTGGGGTATCTTACCTACCAGATCTTCTCTCCGTTTTTAACGGCGATCGCCTGGGCAGTCGTCTTTTGTGTCATCTTCTACCCTGTCCATCACTTTCTCATGAAATATACCCGCTTTGCCTCCCTGGCCTCAGGGATCACCATACTGCTTATCGTGGCCCTGATAATCGGGCCGCTTTCCTATATGTCCTTTGCCCTTGTCTCTGAGGTCACTGACCTGGTGACCATGACAGACAGGGGAGAGGGTTCGATCTTTGAGAAGATACTCAGCGACAGCAGGGTGCTTGGGCTCATCAACAGTATCGGGCCCTATACCGGGATCAGCGAAGGGTCTGCCCGGGAGTTCCTGATCGAGGGCGGGAAAAAGCTCGGTCAGGGCAGCCTCGAGCATTTATCCGCAGGTTTCTCGAATATGGTGCAGGTTGCGGTCAACTTCGTCCTCATGCTCTTTACGGTCTTCTTCCTTTTCAGGGACGGTACACGCCTTGCAGACTGGGTGAGGGACTGGCTGCCGTTCCCTGATGAGCAGAAAGACCGGCTCTTCGGCCAGACAAAAGACCTGATCGTCTCTACCATATATGGGGGAGTGGTCGTTGCGCTCAGCCAGGGGATACTTGGTGGTATTGCCTTTGCGATCTTCGGGATTGGAGCGCCGGTGCTCTGGGGGAGTGTTATGGCCCTCTGCTCCTTTCTGCCTGCCATCGGCACTGCCCTTGTCTGGGCCCCCGCGAGTCTCTTCCTGTTCATTCAGGGCGCCTATCTGAAGGCCCTGGGACTCGTCCTTGTCGGTGTTTTTGTGATCGGCATGGTCGACAATATCCTGCGGCCGCTTATCATAGGCAGCCGCATCAAGATGCCGGCAATCATCATATTCTTTGCGGTCATGGGCGGAATTAAGTTCTTCGGGCTTCTCGGGCTCATCCTCGGCCCTCTTGTCTTTACCCTCTTTATTTCGATCTTCGGGATTCTGAGGAACATGGAAGCTGAGAAGGGCGGTTTATGACGGGCAGGGAGGCATTGCGCGGGCAATAAAAAAAGGGGTCGGATCGACCCCTTTTTTTATTGCTCCTTCTGTTCTGCCTAACTTTTCTGGATAAAGAGCTCCCAGGTATCGCCTGCCTGCTTGACCGACTCAAACTTGTAGCCCTGCTTTTCTGCAAACTTCGGAAGTGAATCTTCTGCAGATGCCGGAGCATCGCAGAGGATCTTCAATAACTGCCCGCTGCTCATCTTTTCAAGGGCCTTCTTTGAAAGGACGAGCGGGTAGGGGCATACCCTCCCGAGAACATCGAGTACCTGGTCCGGCGTCTTACTGCTTAATTCTCCCATGGTTAAATCCTCCTTTTAATTTTTTATTAGAAGAAAAGAACGTGCTTAGCTTCTTCCATTGCCTTCTGAATTTCAGTGAACGGTACGACCTGTATCTTTTTGTCAGCACCCATCTCGTCCGCATCAGGCATCGCATCTTCCGGTATGCCGTAGCGGTCGAGGTCTTCCTTGCAGACAAGCACATCGAGGTCCACGAGAAGGGTGTTCTTCATATGACTTTCCGTGCTGGTTATGCCGTAAAGCTCCATGGCATTCTGGCCCTTCTGGAGGCCGAGCACCCCCTCGCCAATGAAGCAGAGCTTCGGGGTCACGGTCTCGCCGTCCTCAAGCAGTATCTCTACCGTCTGATACGAGATGGCATGTGTGATGGCAAGCCGTGAGGTCTCACCCTTGTACTGGGGTTTCTGGACGATAAAAGCGAGTTTTACATCAGCCATCTTACTCACCTCCTATCAGAAGGACCCGGTCGGCTGCATGGATCTTTCCAAGGTACCAGTGCATTGCGTTCCACTGGACGCCCTCGATGCCTTCCGGCTTCTGGATTCCCCTGGCCACGGTGCAGGCCTCGCAGGTGCAGATCTCGACGCCCTTGGCCACAAGGGCCAGCAGGTGCTTTTCGCCCGTTGAATAGTCCTTTAAATGTTTCTGGTGAGACTTGACCGAACCGGTTGCATTGCCGGAAAACCATATGCTGACCGTATGCCCCTTGCTGACTGCCGCATCTGCAAGCTTCAGGGCAAAGTCATATGACATATTGCCGACAAGCCCGGGATAACATCCTAATGCCAATTTACCCATGTCAGTGCCTCCTATAGCCACGCGACTTTATCGTAGTCGTTGAAGATCAGATCCACGATGTCGCTGTAGTTCACTACCTTTACCCTCTTGTCAACATCCGTCACTTTTAATCCCCTTATCTGTATGTCGTCTGACAGGGCATACAGGTTCGGTGTCTTCTCAAGCAGGGATGATGCCTTCCCGTTCTCTTTTGTGGTCGCATGATACACACCGTTCTGTACAAGTATCAAACCGAGCTTTTCGGCCTTCAACCTGTCGAGAGTGTCAACCGTCAGTTTAAAGTCACTTACAAATACGCCTAATTTCATACGGTCTCCTCCTGTTTGGATTTGGGTCTGCAAGGATAATTTTATAACAGGAGACCGGCCAATTTGTCAATAAATACAGTGATAAGAATAGCTTATAGGTTTTGGGCTGCGATCAGGTGGTCGGGCCGGGAGAAATCAGGGAGGGTGATCAGGGAAGTTAATACAGGGTCAGCGGCAGGCAGAACGCTCTTCGTATATCCTTTCTTCGTCTGTTTTGATCTCCCCATTGAAGACGGCCTGATGCATGACCCCGGTGATGGTCATCATGGCAGTGCAATCAAGCTCCTTAAGTTTTCTGAGCGTAAAGAACAGCGTCATTCCCAGAGCAGAGGCCCCGCACACCACGTCGAGCGACGGGATTCCGTAGAGGCTGCCAGCTATATGCCCGGCAGCTGCCCCGGCAAGAAGGAAGATGAGCGGGATGATATATGCCAGAAAATATCCGCGGATCTTGGTTCCCGTATCAAGGCCTATCCTGACCGTATCGCCGACCTTTGCCCCGGCCCCGTTGGTCACCGTCAGCTGCATGGAGGTGTCGGCCGCCCTGCAGAGCCCGATGGCTGCAGCTCCGCAGCCCTTGCAGGAATGTCCGCCCTTCATATGGACCACCGCTTTATCGCCCTTCAGGGCGATGACATTTCCAAATTCCGGGACTGTCGGTTTCATGATTTTAGTATATGCCGGGCAGGCAGCGGCCGCTATGACACGGATCATAATCAGGCCAGGGTATTCGATAAATTTTCAGGGCCGGGCATGCTAATATACCGTCATGAACATCCTTGAGAGGCTCTATTATTCGGGGTTTCTGCTGATAAAGAAGTACCGGGAGGGGCAGAGTAAGACCCTCCCCTGCAGGGTCGTCAGTATCGGCAATCTGACGGTCGGAGGGACAGGAAAAACACCGGCCGCCATCGCTGTTGCCGGGGAAGCGCTCAGCCGCGGATTCTCCCCGGTCGTCCTGACGCGGGGATACCGGGGAAATGCCTCAGGTCCCTGTTTTGTCACAAGGGGGGAGGGGCCGCTGCTGACCGTGGAGGAGGCAGGGGACGAACCGTATCTTATGGCGACGGTGATGAAGGGTGTGCCGGTGGTCAAGGCATCAAACCGGTATGAGGGCGGCATGTTTGCGGTCAGCAGGCTGGGAGAGGGGGACCCCGGTTTTATATCCAGGGCCCTGTTCATCCTGGACGACGGGTTCCAGCATACGCAGCTCTACAGGGACAGGGACGTCCTGCTGATCGATGCTGATGACCCCTTCGGCAACGGCAGATTACTTCCGCTCGGGAGACTGCGGGAGCCGGTAACGTCTCTGGAGCGGGCGGATATCATTGTCATAACCAAAGGGGGCGTCCTGTTTGAGGGCAGGGGGCCGGCCATCGAGCGCTTGATCAATCTCATACGGGAGAACAACACAAAGGCACCGCTCTTTATTGCCGACCATGTCCCAGCCTCCAGTCTCACTATCACGGGAGAAGAGCATCCGGTGTCGCGTCTTTCGGGGAAAAGGGTCTTCGGCTTCTGCGGGATCGGGAACCCTGAGTCATTTCGCAGGACACTGCTGTCTGCCGGGGTTGAACTTTCCGGATTCAGGCATTACCGTGATCATCACCGGTATTCTGCCGAAGATATTGCAGAAATACGGGCAGAGGCAGGCAGGTCAAAAAGTGAATGGATTGTAACCACTGAAAAGGATATAATAAAGCTCAGGGACCTTGATTTGCCCGAAAATATTCTTATAATAAGAGTCAAATTTTCTGTTGACAGCAGTTTTTATGATGAGCTGTTTGGTATCCATGAGGGAGTATCTTCCACGGGAGGATGACCGGTGATTAAATATATCAACGTAAAAAGCAGGACACGGACCGAGTTCATAGACATAACCGAAAAGATCCAGGAGGTCGTGAAGGAAACCGGGGTGGTCGGCGGGGTCTGCTACCTGTATGTCCCGCACACGACAGCCGGGGTCACGATCAATGAGGGCGCTGACCCCAGCGTGCAGCGTGACATCCAGACGCTCCTTAACCGGATGATCCCCTTTGAAGGGGATTACCTCCATAAAGAAGGGAATTCGTCGGCCCATATAAAGGCCTCGCTCATCGGCACATCCCTGAACGTCCTGGTCGAAGAAGGCAGGCTGGTCCTGGGTACCTGGCAGTCCATCTTTTTTACTGAATTTGACGGCCCGAGGCACAGAAGGGTGGCTATAAAGATCATATACGACAGGAAGACCCCATAGCCGTCATGTAATAACCGATACATCACCGAAGCAGTGCAGGAGACCGGATGGACCTTCAAAAACAATCATGTGCCTTATGCGCCTGGCGGGAAACCTGCCAGAAGAAGTTCTCTGTCTCCGGCAGGGACATGCGCTGCGCCGACTTTGTTAAAGACCTCGCGATAAAGCAGCCGGCAGTCCCGGATGACAAGAAAGACTGACAAAGTTCTCAGGGGAGGGTTATGGGCAAGGACGTAGTCGCTATCGTTGTCGGGGGCGGTCCGGCACCCGGTATCAACGGGGTCATCAGCGCCGCCACCATCGAGGCTATCAACCAGGGGAAAGAGGTCCTGGGGATCGTCGGGGGCTTTAAGACCCTTTTTGCCGGAGATAAGAAGAGCATACTCAGGCTGAAGATCGATGACGTCTCCCGGATCCATTCCACCGGCGGCTCCATACTGCGCACCTCACGGGACCCCGCTGATACGGCCAGGGAAAAGTTCAAGACCCTCCTTTTGACCCTCAGGACGCTGAAGGTCAAGTATCTCATCACGATCGGCGGCGACGGCACGGCATTCATGGCACGCTGGATAGAGAGGGAGTCGCGCGGCCGGATATCGGTCGTCCATGTGCCGAAGACCATTGATAATGATCTCTACCTGCCGGGGGGAAGGTCCTCTTTCGGCTACCACACGGCGCGCCACTGGGGTGTCCTGCTCGTCAAGAACCTTATGGAAGACGCAAAGACGACCGGCCGCTGGTATTTCATCTCTACCATGGGCAGGGACGCCGGCCATCTCGCCCTCGGGATCGGCAAGTCCTCGGGTGCGCCCCTGACCCTGATCCCTGAGGAGTTCACGCAGGGGAAGCTCTCCTTCCAAAGGGTTGCGGACACCCTAGAAGGGTCCATAATAAAGAGGCTGGCAATGGGGAAGGACCATGGCTGCGCCATACTTGCCGAAGGCATAGCCTCCAAATTCGATATCAAGGAGCTTGGGGCCTGCGAGGCTGTTGAAAAGGATGAACTCGCGAGGATCAGGTTCTCGGAGATCCAGCTGGGCAGGATCTTCAGAGGTATTGTGAGAAAGAGCCTTGAGGACAGGGGGATCAAAGTAACGATCGTCCATAAAAATATCGGTTATGAGCTCAGGGCAGCCGATCCTGTCCCCTATGATATTGAATATACCCGGGACCTCGGGTACGGGGCAGTGAAATTCCTGCTGCGGGGGGGGACCGGGGCCATGATCGTCTTTGATGAAGGCAGGCTCAGGCCTATTTCGTTCGTTGAAATGGCAGATCCCGGCACCGGCAAGACCCGGGTCAGACTCGTCGACATCAATGCAGAGACCTATGAGGTCGGAAGAAAATATATGATCAGGCTCGAGCAGGATGACTTCGAGGCGAAAAACCTTCAGGCGCTTGCCGCTGCGGCCCGCCTGAGCGTCAGGGACTTCACGAAACGTTTCTCCTATCTTGTTGAGTAGCAGGCTGCAATGCTGAAAGAGCTGCGTATAAAGAACCTCGCGATCATAGACGACCTGACCGTGCGTTTCGGCAAGGGGCTGAATGTCCTCACCGGAGAGACCGGCGCAGGCAAATCGATCATCGTGGATGCCCTTGGGCTTGCCCTCGGCGACCGGGCGCAGTCGGACCTGATAAAGGCCGGCCAGACCGATGCGACGGTCCAGGCCTTTCTTGATTTCGATGCCCCCGTTGCCCTTCCTGCCACTGACATAGACACCTCGGAAGGACTGCTCATCAGGAGGGTCATCTCTTCAGCCGGCAAGAGCCGGGCGTATATCAACGACACCATGGTCACCCTCCAGACACTTTCAGAGATAGGGAAATCCCTTGTGGATATTATGGGGCAGCATGAGCACCAGGGGCTTCTTTCGTCAGACAACCAGCGCGAGATACTGGACCTCTATGGCAGGCTGCAGCAGGACAGGGAGGCTGTGGCCCTGCTCTTTAACGAGGTCAGGGACCTGAAGAAGGAATGCGTGGAGCTGCAGGAAAAGGCCAGGGAACGGGCCCAGAGGCTGGACCTCCTGAGGTTCCAGATCGGGGAGATCGATTCTGCAGACCTCAGTCCCGGGGAGAAGGGATCGCTTGAACAGGAGAAGAAGATCCTCTCGAACCTCACGAAGCTCAGCAGCATGACCGAATCGGTTTACGCGCTGCTGTATGAAGCAGAAGGCTCCTGCCTTGAGAAACTGGCACAGGTCAGGACCCAGCTGAGGGAGATGTCCCTGATAGACAGCAGCACGGAAGAGGCGCTCCGGTCGATAGAGGCGGCTGTCCCGCTGCTGGAGGATGCCTCGATCGCGATCAGGGGCTGTAAGGACAGATATGATCTGGACCCTGCCCGGCTGGAGTTTGTCGAGGACCGTCTTGAGACCATCAGGAAGCTCGGGAAGAAATACGGCGACGAGATAGAGGATATCCTTAAGTACCGGGACAGGGCCGAGACAGACCTCGAGGGCCTTGCGTCGACAGATGCGCGGCATGCTGCTGCAACAAGCCAGCTTGCCCTGAAGGAAACGGAGCTTGAGCAGGCGGCCGCGGCCCTTTCCGGGGCACGGAAGAAGACGGCCCGGAAGCTGGAGCAGCTCGTCTCGAAAACTCTCAAAGAACTGGCAATGAGCGGCCCCGGCTTCAGCATAGACATAAGCAGCGAGACCGGGCAGGACGGCAAGCCCCGGACAGGCCCCAAGGGTTTTGACCGGATAGAGTTCCTGTTCTCAGCCAATCCCGGCGAGCCGCTCAGACCGCTCTCAAAGATCATCTCCGGCGGCGAGCTCTCACGGGTGATGCTGGCGCTTAAGAGCATCCTTGCAGAGGTGGACAGAACGCCGGTCCTGATCTTTGATGAGGTTGACGCAGGTATCGGCGGCAGGGCCGCAGAAAGCGTCGGGAAAAAACTGGATGCCCTGTCGGAGAGCCATCAGGTCATCTGTATAACCCACCTGCCGCAGATCGCGACCCATGCCGATTGCCATTTAAGGATAGAAAAGAATGCCCTCAACGGGCGGGTGTCTGTTGAGGTCAGGGAGCTTACCGGAAAGGAGAGACAGGGCGAGATCGCGCGGATGCTCAGCGGGAATATCACGGATATATCCCTGAAGCACGCCGGCGAACTCCTTGAAAAAGAGAGATGAAAGGTTCCATAAAAATAGATAAGCAGCGCTGCAAGGGATGCCGGTATTGTATAACCATATGCCCCTCCGGGGTCATCGGCTTAGGCAGGCATTTTAACCGGTCGGGCTATTTCCCGGCCATTGCCATATATCCGGAGAAGTGCACCGGATGCGGTATGTGCGCAACGGTCTGCCCCGAGATAGCGATCACCGTATACCGGGAAAAGAGCGGAGGCAGGAAATGAAGAAGCGGCCGGGATTCGGTACGCTGACCGTCCATGCCGGGGAGGAGGACAGGTCCGGATATCATCCCTCAAGCATGCCTCTGTATCAAAGCAGCACCTTCTTTTTCGGGGACACGCAATCCGGGGTCGATATCCTGGAGGGCCGGAAAGAAGGGTATATCTATACCCGGATAGGCAATCCCACGGTCAGGGCGTTCGAAGACAAGATCAAAGCGCTTGAAGGCACAGAGGCAGCGGTGGCCTTTGCCTCCGGCATGGCAGCTATTGCGGCTGTTCTGCTTGAGCTCCTCCGGCCCGGGGACGAGGTCATATCCTGCAGGCAGGTATATGGCGGGACCACTGCCTTTTACGAGAACATACTGACCAGGCTCAACTGCCCGGTTCACTATTTCCATCCGCAGGAAGACCCTGATGAGAAGCTGACGGCGGTCGTTTCGAAAAGGACAAAACTTATTTTTTTCGAGACCCCGACGAATCCGGAGCTGAGCATTGTTGATATGGCACGCATTGCCGCGCTCGCGAAAGGGCATAAGATAATGTCGGTCATCGACAACACCTTTGCCACGCCCTATCTGCAGAGGCCCCTGGCCTCCGGCATCGACTGTGTCGTACATTCGGCCACAAAATATATTGGGGGGCACGGGGATGCGATCGGCGGTGTGGTTGCCGGTTCGCGGAGATTTGTCACGCGGCTGAGGCAGAGCATGCTGTTGAGCCACGGGGCATGCCTGTCACCGTTCAATGCCTGGCTCTTTCTGCGGGGGCTCAGGACGCTCCATGTGAGGATGGACCGGCATTGCGGAACTGCTGCCGCGTTAGCAGGATTTCTTGAAGGGCATACCAGGGTCCGCAGCGTCCTTTACCCGGGACTGAAGACCCACCCCGGCCATGCCACGGCAAAGAAGCAGATGTCAGACTTCGGGGGCATGGTCGCCTTCAGGCTCGCAGACAGAAAGGCCTGCAGGCGGTTCATCGACAGGCTGAAGCTCTGCAGGACAGGCGTCAGCCTCGGGGACACGGAAACGATAATGCTGCATCCTGCGAACCTCTTCTATCCGAAGCTCTCTGATGCTGAATGTCTCAGAAAAGGGGTCGATCCTCTTCTTATCAGGATATCGACCGGGCTTGAGGATGCGGAGGATATCCTGGCCGATATAGAACAGGCCCTTAAGACCCTATAGTCCTTCAGGAATACCCGGGTCAGGGATCAGGCCGGCTTTTCTCTTTGTCAGGTCCTCATGGAATTCAGGGTTCTTAAGAAGTATTTCGTAGACCTCAGGGTCGTTCTTCTTCAGGCATTCGGGGCAGATGCCGTGGGTAAAGGCAGCGTTTGAATGCTGTTCAATATAATCCTCGACGCGGCTCCAGTAGCCCTTGTCATCGCGCACCTTTTTGCACCAGGCGCATATCGGGAGAAGGCCTTTCAGGGTGTTTATCCGGTCCAGGGCCTGCTGCAGTTCCCGTATGAGATCTTCCCGTTCCTTTTCGGCCCTCTTTCGCACGGATATGTCCCGGTCTACCGCAAGGATGTACTTGTGGCCGCCAAGCTCAAGCAGGCCCGCGCTGACCTCCACCGGGAAGACAGAACCGTCCTTTCTGATATGGGTGAGCTCTGTCTTCAGCCATTCGCCCTCAAGTATCCTCCTGATAAGGGCGGGGGCCTCTGCGGCCGACTCGGGGCTGTCGATCTCGGAAATCTGCATTGCCTGGAGCTGACTGGCCGTGTAGCCATGCATATCTGCTGCTGCCCGGTTAGCGGCGATGATCCTCCCTGCCTGGTCACCCTCGGCATCAATAATGAAGATCGCATCAACAGCGCTTTCAAAGAGCATCCGGTAGCGTTTCTCGCTCTCTTCCAGGGCCTTTTCCATCTGCACTCTCTCGGTAATGTCCCGTATCGCTTCAATGCCGGCAAAGATCCTGCCTGCCTGGTCCCTCAGGGGAGAGGCGATGATCTCGACATGCAGGACCCCTCTGTCAGTGGACCTGCTTTTTTCATGACGGTGCGTCCGTCCGTCCGCAAAGGCCTTCTGAACAGCGCAGTCAGGGCAGACCGTGTCACCGTCAGCGTAGGCCATATAACAAAATTCGCCGGTATGGTCGCCGACCAGGGTCTTGTGGTTGTTGTTCTGATAGAGGACCCTGAAGTCCCTGTCCTGGATGCTGATGGAGTCGCCAATGGCCTGAATGACCGCATCCGCCTTATCCCTCTCATTCCGGGCCAGCTCAAGGGCCTCCTGCAGTTTCTCCTTCAGGAGTGCATGTTCGGCCTTGACGTGCTCGAAGGCTGCGGCGGCAGTGCGCAATTCTTTGATCTCGGCAAGCAGTTCTTCTTTTGTCCTGGTCTTCATGATGTTACGTCCATTATACCGCTAATAAAGGGAGGACGGAAGGGGGGGCTTCTGGGCAATTATGACAGAGGACAGTCCCGGAGAGGAACGTGTCCCCGGGGTCCTCTGCTGATTACTACGACAGTGCGTCTTTATTGATCTTGATCTTCAGGTCCTTTTTGAAGCCTTCAACGTATGCCCTGACAGACTGTTCTTTGGCGCTGTTTATCAGGGTCTCTCTTATCTGCTTCATGGTATTTTCGTCTCCCGACAGCTTGGCCAGATCAGCATCAGGAAGGCTGGCCGAGAGTTCGATGATCCGCCTCAGCTTACTGACGGTCAGTTCCTGCCTCCTGGCAGATTCGTAGACCTCAGGGGTGAACCGGTTCAGCCTCAGCCGGTTGAGGTATATCTCGTTGTCGAAGGCCCCGTTCTTCATGAAGGCGGGCTCGTTCTTGATCGCCTCGTTGAGTTCTTCGTCGCTCACGCTGATGCCCTGCCTTTTGGCTGCGACGAGGAGGACCTTGCCTTCTATAAGGGAATTTAAGATCGTCTCCTTCAGGTTGAGCTTCTTCTGCATCTCTTCATCGAACTTTTCCTTATATATGTCCTTGTAGAAATTAAATGCCCTGTCATGTGCCCGCCAGAATTCCTCAGCGGTGATCGTCTGGTTCTCGACCTCGGCCACAATGCCTGCCGGGTTTGTCTTGTCGACCGTGCCGACGCCCCAGAATATGAAGGAGAGTATGACGATAAAGAAAAGCACATAAAAATATTTTGCATGTTGACGCATTGCCTTGAGCATCTAATCTAATCCTCCCGAAATCAATAATAGTGCTGCACTGTTACTCAACAGGGCGGCTGCATATGATAACAAATGCAGCAGGGCCGCGTCCTGCTCAGGGCTGCGGCTCTTCAAATCTGATATCGATATCATGCTCCGGGACGATCGTCGATACCGCATGTTTATAGAGCAGCTGCTGGGTGGCGTCCTTGATCAGGATGACAAAGCTGTCGAAGCCCTTGATCACGCCTTTCAGGCGGACGCCGTTGGTCAGGTAGATAATGACCGGTATCTTGTCTTTTCGCAACTGGTTAAGATAGTTGTCCTGAAGCCCTTTGCTGTTTGACATCCCCTCACCCCCTGTACTCATTATTTTATATTTACCATAATTTTATTTACCATAAATTATTTTTTCTATTTATTCAAGGGCTTTCAGTACGAGCCTGAAAATACCCTCCCGGTCATATATGCCGGTGATATCGACCCAGCGGATGCCTTCTTCCTTCCTGAACCAGGTGAACTGCCGTTTTGCATACCTCCGGGTGTTCCTCCTGATGAGCCGCACCGCCTCCTCCTTCGGGATCTCTCCCCGTAAGAACGCGGCCATCTCCTTGTACCCGATGGCCTGCAGGGGGGTCCGGTCCGGCGCCTTGCTCAGCAGCGCCCGGACCTCATCTTCGAGCCCTGCCGCGAGCATGACATCCACGCGTCTGTCGATGATGCGGTAGAGTTCTTCCCTGTCCCTGGTCAGCCCGATCTTGAGGAAGTCATACGGCAGCGGCCTGGTGAACTTTTCCTGCATGCCGGACATGGTCTTGCCGGCTGTCATGCAGACCTCGAGCGCCCTGACTATGCGCCTGATATCATGCCTGTCTATCCGTGCTGCTGCCTCAGGGTCCAGGTCCAGCAGGCGTCTAAAGAGCGTTCCGGGGGCCTCTGCCTCGGCCTCAAGAAGTTCTTCCCGCAAGGGCAGATCGGCAGAGGGCCCGCTGAAGATGCCTCGGGTTATGGCCTTGATGTACAGGCCGGTGCCGCCGGTGATGAGCGGGACCTTCCCGAGCTCCAGCAGGCGGTCTATGACCGGGACGATTTCATCGATATACCGGCCGGCGCTGTATGCCTCCGGGGGGTCGACGATATCTATCATATGATGCCTGATCCCGGCGCGCTCCTCCGCAGAAGGTTTGGCCGTGCCGATATCCATCCCGCGGTATATCTGCATGGAATCCGCACTGATGATCTCCGTGCCAAGGGACCCGGCAAGGGACAGGGCCGCGGCTGTCTTGCCGACCCCTGTGGGGCCGAGCAGGATGATGACCTTCTTCATGAGCGCTTGAACATTTTTTTCAGGTCATCCAAAGAGAAGAAGAGCCTTGTCGGTCTGCCGTGAGGGCACTGGTCGGGCGAGGCTGTTTTTTCAAGGTCTGCCAGGAGCCGGGAGACCTCCTCCTGGTTCAATATCTCCCTGCCCCGGACCGAGCTGTGGCAGGCGATGCGGGCCGCAAGTGCCTCGCGGACCGTTTTGTCGGGAGGCAGGCCGGCCAGGAGCGCAGAGGCGGCATCCATGAGTATCCCCCTGAGGTCCGACCCTGACAGGGCATCCGGCAAAGACCGTATGATGAGGGAGTCACGGCCGAAGTCATCGACCTCGATGCCGAACTCCCTGATAACATCGCTGTTGTCGACGAGGACCATATATTCCTTATGTGAAAGCCTGACCTGCTCCGGAAAGAGCAGTTGGTGAGACGGGATGCTTACGGTGCCGAGGAGCTGTTCATAGAGTATCCGCTCATGCGCGGCATGATGGTCGATCAGGGTCAGCCCGCCCGTGCCCGAAACAGCGACAAAGGTGTCACCGAGATAGATAAAGGGCAGCGACGGTCTGTAGGCAAGTCCGGGGCTGTCTGATATAAAGGAATCTGAAACAGGGAGGGAAGTTCCGGGGAATTGGGTATACGGCCGGAAAGCAGCGCCGGTAAAATCAGGCCCGGGCGGCTGCGTAAATGGCCGTGCATATTCCTCCCGCGACTCTTTTATCCGTGTCCTGAGGCTGCTATTCACAAACCGGTAAACGATCTCCTTTGATTCAAACCGCACCTCGCGCTTAGCCGGGTGCACATTGAAATCGACCCCGCGCGGGTCGAGCCGAAGATAGATGAAAAATATCGGGTGGCTGCCTAACGGCAGGATGCCTTCATAGGCCTTATAGACTGCATGGGAGATCGACTGGTCCTTTATCGGCCGGTTGTTGATGAATAGGAACTGATGGTCCCGGCTGTTCCTGAAATTATCATTTCCGGATATGAAGGCGGTCAGCTCCATGGTGTGGCCCGCTGCCGTGACCTCGGTGAGGCCCTTCAGGAAGGCGTCACCATAGACCTGCATGATCCGCTCCCTGAAGCCCGAGGCGGCAGGGAGCCGGAGTCTCTCATTTGTGTCGGCGAAAAGCGTAAATCCTATCGGGTAATGGGAGAGGGCCTCCTTTGTGACAATATCGATGATATGCAGCAGTTCGGTCGTCGTTGCCTTCAGGAATTTCTTCCGGGCAGGGGTATTAAAAAAGAGGTCCCTCACCTCAACCAGGGTACCGGTCGAGGGGGCCTCCCGGGTATCGGTCACCTCGCCGCCGGTCATCTCAATGGCTATGCCGGATGCGGAGCCCCTGAGCCCGGTGACAAGCTTTACCTTCGAGATCGAAGCGATCGACGGCAGTGCCTCACCCCTGAACCCGAGGGTCCGGATGTCAAAGAGGTCGTCGGCCGAGGCAAGCTTGCTCGTTGCATGCCGTTCAAAACAGAGCAGGGCATCTTCCCGGTCCATGCCCATCCCGTTGTCAGAGACGCTGATCATCCTCTTGCCGCCCGAAAGGATATCGATCCTGATGTCAGTGCTGCCGGCATCGATCGCATTTTCGAGCAGTTCCTTGACGACCGACGCAGGCCGCTCGATCACCTCGCCTGCAGCGATCTTGTTCCTGACATCCGGGGGAAGTACATTAATGTGGGACATAGACAATTTTAAAGAGAAGAATCCCGATTACGCAAGGATGATGAAAATGGCGTTGCAGAACCATAGCCTCCGTAACATGCCCAAACGACTACTTCCCACCCGAATTAGTTCAGGTTCACTATCAGTTATGATCTAAAATCGGCAGTTTGCCTAAAATCCTATGTTTTACCATCATGACTTTTAGTCCGTAATATCATGAATTACCATTTGCAAAATTGAGCGCCCCTTGATTTAACAGTCTTTTTTCTTTCAACGATTCGGCACATATGCTATTATCCTATTCATGGGATCAAGAAAGACCTGCAGGGTATATTACTTGTTAAGTGCAAATATAAATGAAATGGCTGCGTGTCAGACTATGGGTGTATCGTGCTTGGCTTGAATCAACGACACTATAGATCAAAAAGAGATGCAATGGACAATGTTTTTGCTTTTCTGGTAGTGCCCCATTTTATTGTTGGCATGGGCATATTAGGTGCATCCAGAGCAAAAGAGATTATCTCAGCCGAGGCCCGAGAACACTTCATATATTTTGTTGTCTTTATTGCAGTACTCATGCTTCCCTATGCTTGGTATAGGGCTTTCCATGCTTTCTTTGCTCTTATGAAGGACAATGTAGGCAATATACCTGAAACGGTTGTCTGTCTCAATTGTGAAGAGCCTTATTTCTACGACAAAATAAAGACATTTAAATGTCCAAAGTGCGGCGGTACATTAGAAGATTTGGAAGGATTTTATGAAAGACATCCAGATATGAAGAATGCAAACAAATAGGGGGCGGCATATAACACTTATAAGGCCCCCAGCTGTCAAGAGAAAAAACGGTCCTAATCAGAAATAGAAAGAATAAAGATTCCATTTCCTTATATTCGTCGTAAGACTGCCTAGTCAGCTCCGACTTGGTTTCAAAAACGGCATTCCCGAAAGCCTTCGGGACACCAAACACTTATCGAGGTTCAATAGCCAGGCGGAACGGGAAATATATCAGTCCCGTGCAGCAGGCGACAGTGGAGAGAGCAATCGCCCTTATTCTCCACGACCTAGAAACAATTTTGTA